>NZ_CAWNBB010000057.1:0-153097 GCF_963872585.1 Vibrio sp. 10N.222.47.A9
ATTTAATGGAATTGGTATAAAGAAAAGTGAAAGGATTATTTTAGCCATAAAAGAAAACGCCCCAATCGAAATTGAGGCGTTTAAATAGAGGTTGAGCACCGTCTTTATTCGAACTTTAGCAGTATTAGTACTTTACGTTTGAATGGTACTGGCTTAGAACAGCAACAATCTCGTCCATTTTCTCTTTGCTTGGCGGATTTGTACCTTCAAGAGGGTAGTCATAACCAAGCGCTTCCCATTTATGAGCACCAAGCTTGTGGTATGGAAGCAGTTCTATTTTCTCGATGTTATCCATGTCTTTAATGAATTCACCAAGAAGATGAGCATCTTCAGGCGTATCCGTGTAGCCAGGAACTATCACGTAACGAATCCACGTCTTCTTACCGATTTTGTGCAGGTAGCGTGCAAAATCCAGAGTACGTCTGTTTGATACGCCAATGAAATCGTGGTGTATCTCATCTCGCATATGTTTAAGATCCAGCATCACTAGATCAGAGGCTTCTAGTACTTCATCGACCACTTCAGTGTGCTTACGAATGTAGCCATTAGTATCAAGACAAGTGTGAATTCCTTCAGCTTGCGCCGCTTGGAAAAAGTCACGAACAAACTCAGGTTGTAGCATCGCTTCACCACCAGAACAGGTGATACCACCGCCCGATGCTTTCATGAAATGACGGTATGATTTTGCTTCGTTGATGATCTCTTCGACCGTTACTTCCTTTCCGTCATGAAGATCCCATGTATCGCGGTTATGGCAGTACATACAACGCATTAAGCAGCCTTGAAGAAACACAATGAAGCGGATACCAGGGCCATCGACAGTACCACAAGATTCGAATGAGTGAATGCGACCAGTTGTAGACATGAGCTATTCTCGTAGAGGAATTTATACCGTTTATTTTATTACAAAAACGGTACATAAAATAGGGTCAAATGGTAACGAGACCTTTAAAAATAAAGGCAATCACCGGTGAAGATGATTGCCTTTATTAAACTTGAAAAGTAAAGGACAAAAGCCCTTACTGGTGGCTAGAAGAAAGCAAACATTGTGATACCACCAGTGGTATAAACCGACTCTTTTGCTTCTTCGTAATCAGGGGTTTTTGCGGTTAGCGCGAAAGAGGCACCAACGTATTGGTTATACCATGCCACACCCAGCACAGCAGTAGCTTGAATGTTTTCTAAAGTTACATCGTAGATAGCGGGATCTTCATTGTTTTTGTTAGCGTATTCATCAACACCAGAACGATCGCCTTCGATAGTCAGATCGTTGAATCGGTAACGACCTTCAAGGCCTGCATAGGTAAACCAACCTGTGTTTGATGCGCCGATCATGCCCGGTTTGAATGGGTTTTCTGTGGTGATGTTAGCTGCACCAAAGTTACCGCCTAAGTCCGTACCCCAACGAAACATAAAACCAGTCGAGATATCACTTCTAAAGTTACCGACGTTGATTTCAGAAACGTTAGAGATCTCGAAGTCTGTATTTGCTAGTGCTTGATTACGCATTAAGTTGAAATGGCTTAGGTAACCAACGCTTCCCGCCCACTCATCATCAACTTGATATTCCCAACCCATCGGCTCATCTGATTTTGTGATCGAGTGAACCAGCTTTTGAGCATCTTCAGACAGTGCACGTTCGCCCGTAGTACCAAACGTGATATTAAAACGTTGGGCTTGCTGTGGGTTCAAGCTGATGTAGTTGAATTCGGTGTGAAGGTAACCTGCGTATGGGCGGTCATTAGCCGATGGCGTTTCTAACTCAATGTCAGAAGGCGTATACATCTTATGGCCAATGGTGATTTCCCATTTGTCTAGAGAGCTTGCGCCCCAGTAGGAAAGACTCAATGGTTTTACCCAATTATATGGCGTAATACTTGATGATGTGTAACCCAGAAATAAGCCGTTGGTATAGTCTTGGTCGACACCAAAAATACCATCATTGTCTAAAGCAAAAGTCAGCGTAGAACGCTCAGAGGCTAAAGATGAGAAAGAGAGAAGAATCAGGGGTAAACAACGCAGGTATTTCATGGAGCAGTTACTCTTAAATTATGAACAGAGATATTACCGTAATTTAAGTGAATTTGTGGAAAAAAAGTGAATGATTGGGTGCTTTCTTGCTCAACCTAACATTTTGGGAGGTAGGTGAGTTCAGTGCGATTTACAGCAGATATAAAAAAGCCCCGCACATTAGCGAGGCTAATAATATTTACCGTCTATTTAGCGTGAGCTTATAGAGACTCAGTAAATGTACGTGCGATTACGTCAGCTTGCTGCTCTGTAGTTAGAGAGTTGAAGCGTACAGCGTAACCAGAAACACGAATCGTTAACTGAGGGTATTTCTCAGGGTGCTTAACTGCGTCTTCAAGAGTTTCGCGGTTAAGAACGTTAACGTTAAGGTGTTGACCACCTTCAATGCCAGCTTCGTGGTGGAAGTAACCATCCATTAGGCCTGCAAGGTTAGCACGTTGGCTGTCTTGTTCTTTACCTAGCGCGTTTGGCACGATAGAGAAAGTGTAAGAGATACCATCTTGAGCATCAGCAAACGGTAGTTTACCTACAGACGTTAGTGAAGCTACAGCGCCTTTCTCATCTCGACCGTGCATTGGGTTAGCACCAGGAGCGAAAGGAGCGCCAGCACGACGACCGTCTGGAGTGTTACCTGTCTTCTTACCGTATACCACGTTAGACGTGATAGTAAGAACTGACTGTGTAGGGATTGAATCACGGTAAGTCTTAAGCTTACGGATCTTGTTCATGAACGTAGAAACTAGTTCACAAGCAATGTCATCTACACGAGAGTCGTTGTTACCGTATTTAGGGTAATCGCCTTCGATTTCGAAGTCAGTTGCGATGCCATCTTCGTCGCGGATTGGTTTAACAGTCGCGAATTTGATTGCAGACAGTGAGTCAGCAGCAACAGACAGACCAGCAATACCACAAGCCATAGTACGACGAACGTCACGGTCATGAAGAGCCATTAGAGACGCTTCGTAGCTGTACTTGTCGTGCATGAAGTGAATGCTGTTTAGAGCTGTCACGTATTGCTTAGCTAACCAATCCATGAATGTGTCTAGGCGACCCATTACGTCATCGTAGTTAAGTACTTCGTCAGTGATCTTGTCGCCAACTGGGCCAACTTGCATCTTAAGCTTCTCATCAACGCCGCCGTTGATTGCGTAAAGCATAGTTTTTGCAAGGTTAGCACGAGCGCCGAAGAACTGCATTTGCTTACCAACGATCATTGGTGATACACAACAAGCGATTGCGTAATCATCAGAACCAAGATCAGGACGCATTAGGTCATCATTTTCGTACTGGATAGAAGAAGTATCGATAGATACCTTCGCACAGAAACGTTTGAAGCCGTCAGGCAGTTGCTCAGACCAAAGAACCGTGATGTTTGGCTCTGGAGAAGGACCCATAGTGTATAGAGAGTTAAGGAAACGGAAGTTCGAACGCGTTACTAGCGTACGACCATCGACACCCATACCACCCATAGACTCTGTAGCCCAGATTGGGTCGCCAGAGAATAGCTCATCGTACTCAGGAGTACGTAGGAAACGAACCATACGCAGCTTCATTACGAAGTGGTCGATCATCTCTTGTGCTTGGTCTTCTGTGATTTTGCCAGCAGCGATATCACGCTCGATGTAGATGTCTAGGAAAGTCGAAGTACGACCTAGAGACATTGCAGCACCGTTTTGAGACTTAACAGCAGCTAGGTAGCCGAAGTAAGTCCACTGGATAGCTTCTTGAGCAGTTTGAGCTGGCTCAGAGATATCGAAACCGTATTTCTCAGCCATTTGCTTGATTTGACCTAGAGCACGATGTTGCTCAGAGATCTCTTCACGCAATTGCATTGTTGCAGAAAGATCTTCGCCGTTCTCGAAACGCTCTTGTAGAGATGCGAATTGAGCCGCTTTGTCTTTCATTAGGAAGTTGATACCGTATAGTGCAACACGACGGTAGTCACCAATGATACGACCACGGCCGTAAGCATCAGGAAGACCAGTCAGAACACCAGACTTACGACATTTTAGGATATCAGGAGTGTAGATATCGAAAACACCAGCATTGTGTGTTTTGCGGTATTCTGAGTAGATTTTTGAAACCATTGGGTCAAGAGTTTCACCGTATGCTTTACAAGAACCTT
This sequence comes from Vibrio sp. 10N.222.47.A9, assembly GCF_963872585.1. Taxonomy (NCBI): domain Bacteria; kingdom Pseudomonadati; phylum Pseudomonadota; class Gammaproteobacteria; order Vibrionales; family Vibrionaceae; genus Vibrio; species Vibrio sp. 10N.222.47.A9. The sequence goes on from NZ_CAWNBB010000057.1 coordinate 4,157, forward strand.
CAACCATACGTACACCACCGTTAGGGATGATTGCACGTTTTAGTGGCTTCTCAGTTTGTAGACCAACGATAGTCTCAAGATCTTTCTCAATGTAACCTGCATCGTGAGCAGTAATGGTAGAGATAACAGAAGTATCGAAATCTACAGGTGCTTTAGTTGCGTTTTCCTGTTTGATACCTTCCATTACCGAAGACCAAAGCTTGTTAGTTGCTTCAGTACCCTCAGAAACTAGGAAAGACTCGTCGCCTTCATACGGCGTGTAGTTCTTTTGAATGAAATCACGAACGTTTACTTCGCTTTGCCACTCACCTGCAGCAAAATCTTCCCAAGCTTTAGCAAATTGCTCTGCCATGACATACCTACCTTTTTAGTAGAAAAAATACGTACATTAACACTGTTGAGCCAGCGCCCCTCGTAAGGGTAGTACACTCTTATTAATAACAATATATATGAGCATATTCGCATCATATGGTTATATATATTGTCACTACCTTTTATATGTTGTCTTTACTCTATGTATTCAAGACTACGCTAAAAAATTTCTGTAAACCTTAAACTAAATCAATAAATGCCAAAAAAAGTTGAAAAAAAATGGGTGGCAGGGGTTGCCACCCAAACTTTTTTTTAATCCCAATACTACTTTTGTGTAGTTAGAACCATTATAGCCAAGCTTTTAGGCCATATTGACTTTCTAGCATACCAACTGCAAGCATTGCTACTAAACAGATAACTAAAACGCCAACTGGGATAACAATCTTGTCTACAAATGATAGACGCTTCGCACGCTCTTTATCACCAATTAGACCGTTATTATCTAGAAGCATAGTCAGTGCCCATGCTAATACTGGGTTAACAACCGCTGAGCCGAAGATACAGATACCCGCTGCTTGAGAATCTTTTGAATCCTTAACCATTTGCATACCCGCTTCAAGTAGAGGCAGAGATACACCTACAAGCAGCGCAACACGCATCACTGGTGGCCATACAGCTACGTCCATTGGGAAACCAAGAATCGCAACAATAATACACAGAGAACCAAGCAAGATTGCGCCGCCAGGAATTGGACGTTTCGCGATTGCTGCTGGGATCATGTAAGTACCCCAAGAAGATGTGATGTTACCACCACCAACTGCAGTACCCACCATTTGACGAACTGAACACATAGTCATTGTGTCATCAACATCCATCAGAACTTTTTCAGAACGTTTAGGGTAGTTCAGTTCTTGGAAGATACGGTGACCTAGGAAATCTGGCGACCACATTGCTACAGCAAGAATTGCGAATGGTAGAGAAGCAATGAAGTGTTCAACGTTTGGCAAGCCAAGCATCCAACCTTCAGAAGTAGAACCCCACCAGTAAACTGGGTTTAGGTTTGGAATGCCCATTTCAGTTTCGAATACGATATCGAAACCAGCACCTAGTGCTAATGCAATAGCAAGGCCTGTGAATGCACAAACTGGGATAGCCAACCAACGCTTGTTCACTTTTGCTAAGAAAGCGTAGATAGCAATCGTAATAGCAAGAACGATCAAACCAACGTAACCCATGCTGCCCGCTTCAACAGTAGAAGATTGAAGACCAACCGCCCATTCTTGAATCGAGTTAATTTGGCTCATGGTGCCTGTTAGGCCTAAGAAAATGAGCAAGCCGCCAGCGGTACCTTCGGAAGTCAGGTTAACCAGCTTGGAGCCGCCTTTTAGGAAACTTAGGATTAGACCGAAGACACCGATAAGGATTGCCAATGCAAGAGGGTGAGCACCAGCGAGAGCGATGGTACCAATAAGAGGAATCATTGGGCCGTGGTTACCGGCAAGGTTTGCTTTAGGGTTGAAGAAACCAGAAGCAAGAATACAGAACAGCAGTGCAGGAATCAGCATTTCTACACGAGCAACTTCGATTGCGAAGTCTTTACCTAGGTTTACGTGATCCCAAGCTTGAGTTAGGCCATCAGCCCAAGACATCATTACTGCTGAGTACATCGCGATGATACCGATGGTACCAGCAAGTGCAGGAACAAGGTCTTCAAGTTCAAAACGGAAATCACGGCCTGGAAGATTTAAACCGAAGCGGCGAGGCTTCATGATTTGAAGTTCGTGATCTAGATAATCTGAGCGGCTCTCAAATTCCGAAGAAGGGCGGTGTAGCTCTTTATAGCTTTTCTCTTCTACTTCAGAGTTCGCATTATTCACAACGTCTGACATAGATTCCTCATATTTTTATGTTAGTAATTCTAAAATTGAATTAAATAAGTTCGCGTAATTGCGTTATTTCTTAGTTATAACTTATTAACATTATGTTGCACGGTTTTGATGTGCTTTATGCAGCTAAGTTAAAAGAAATGTTTGGCATTTTTAATGCCTTATTTTGTATTGAGGAGTCTAACAAGCTTACCCTTTAGGGTGATTGATCTTGATCACTTTATGAGTGTATGTGAAAGAAAGCTACAAAACGCAGCTATTCATTAACGTACCGTTGATAAAAAGTGTAATTTGTTTTCACAAACTGACGTTTTCCAATCTTCTTTGAGCCTCTCCCGTTATGGCATTAGCTGAATTCTCAACGCCAACTGAGTTATTTCACTATTATTCGATTGTCATCCATTCCTCTTGAAATACTTACCATGTAATGACTTCAAACAGAACAGTGATTGATGGAGGGGATGTGCTGAATGCTCTGGTTGCATGTTTTCGACAGCGATGTTTCTAAGTTCACAAAACGTGTTTTTCTTGTGAGCTATCAGGCTACGAGAATCTCATATTGATTAACTTTATTTAAACAATGTAAGAGTGGTAATTACGACTTATTGATAGAACTCATTCATTAAATTGAGGTGAAAACGCTACCTTTTGCATAATAAGTCAGAGTGAATCGCTATTTATTCCAAATTATTAGGTTAATAATTTGTTGCATGTTATTCCGTGTGGTGCTAGTTTGTATCGCATGAAAAGGTCGGAGTACCTTGCATTTTCACAAACTTGGGAGAGAAAGCGCATGAAAGATGTACCAGCGCTGGACATAAAGGATCTACACAAAACGTTTGGTCAAAATGAAGTTTTAAAGGGAATTTCACTTTCTGCGCATAAAGGCGATGTAGTCTCGATTATTGGATCTTCTGGGTCTGGTAAAAGTACTTTCCTTAGATGTATCAACCTTTTAGAGACACCTACCGCCGGCGAGATTTGGGTTAATGGCGAATTAATTCAAATGAAAAACAACCGCCAAGGTGTTTCAGTTCCTGCCAATGAAAAACAAGTACAGCGAATCCGTTCTCGCCTAGCGATGGTTTTTCAGGGTTTCAATCTGTGGTCTCACCTGACCGTTCTCGAAAATGTTATCGAAGCGCCTGTTCACGTCCTAGGTGTACCTAAAGCACAAGCGATTGAAAATGCAGAGTTACTACTGAAGAAAGTCGGTCTGTATGAGCGTAAAGATTACTACCCAGGTCATTTGTCTGGCGGACAACAACAGCGTGCTGCTATTGCGCGAGCGCTAGCGGTTGATCCTGAAGTTATGCTGTTTGATGAACCAACATCGGCATTAGACCCTGAGTTAGTAGGCGAAGTGCTTGGTGTAATGCGCGATCTAGCAGAAGAGGGCAGAACCATGCTTGTGGTAACACACGAAATGGCTTTCGCCCGCGACGTATCAAATCATGTGATGTTCTTGCATCAAGGTCTAGTGGAAGAACAGGGCGATCCAGCTAAACTGTTTACGGAACCTGAATCTGAGCGTTTACAACAATTTATCTCATCGATTTACTAATCAGAATTGAAATACCGCCGCTAAGGAAAATGGCGACGGTATGAACAATAAAACACAACAAGTAAGTTAATAAGCAACAACAAACAAAATATTAAAATTAGCAAAACATAAAAACCTAAATCACAGGAGTAGGGATATGAAAAAGTGGTTATTAGTCGCGGCACTTGCTGCAACTGCTGCAACGGGCGTAGCTCAAGCAAAAGAATGGAAAACAGTACGTTTCGGTATTGAAGGTGCTTATCCTCCATTTAGCTGGACAGAAGCTGACGGTTCACTAAAAGGCTTCGATGTTGATATGGCTAACGCGCTTTGTACCGAAATGCAGGTGCAGTGTAAGATCGTTGCACAAGATTGGGATGGTATTATTCCTTCTCTACTTGCTCGTAAATATGATGCAATCATCGCGGCAATGTCTATCACGGAAGAGCGTAAGAAAAAGATCGACTTCACTGGTAAATACGCACTTATCCCAAACAATTTCATCGCTAAGAAAGGTGCCGACCTTAATTTTGATGATCTAAGTGGTAAAAAGATCGCCGTTCAACGTGCAACAACGCACGATAAGTACCTAACAGACAACTACGGCGACACAGTAGAAATCGTTCGTTACGGTTCATTCGATGAAGCTTACCTTGATCTAGCTAACGGTCGTGTTGCTGCTGTACTGGGTGATGCATCGGCTCTAGAAGAAGGCGTACTAAACAAAGCGGGTGGTGAAGACTACGAGTTTGTTGGTCCATCATTAACCGATCCTAAATGGTTCGGCGATGGTTTTGGTATTGCTCTACGTAAGCAAGACAAAGATCTGACTAAGCAATTAGATGCGGCAATCCTTTCACTACGTGAAAAAGGCATCTACCAAGATATCGCGGCTAAATACTTCAACTACGACGTATACGGTCAGTAATATCTAGCGTCAATTCTTAAGGGAGAGGTTCTCCTCTCCCTGTCTTACCAACTTTTTCGCAGTTCTGTTGGAATTCATTATGTTTGATTTACAAGGATATGAAGCTTCGATCCTGAAAGGGGCGGTGCTTACAATCGAAGTTGCCTTGCTGTCGCTAATTTTAGCTATGGTTCTTGGTATGCTAGGTGCCTTAGCAAAACTTGCGCCTTATCGCTGGGCTCGTGCAATTGCAACCCTCTACACAACCGTCATTCGAGGCATCCCCGATCTCGTATTGATGATGCTGATTTTCTTTGGTGGACAAATCCTTTTAAATAACAGTTTGTATTCCATCAATGAGTGGCTCAATGAGTGGTTCACATCAAGTGATCCTAACCACGAGTGGACCGCTTACTTACCAGATTATATTGATGTCAGCCCATTTATTGCTGGTGTCTTAACCATTGGCTTCATCTTTGGCGCTTACATGGCTGAAACTTTCCGTGGTGCAATCATGGCTGTCGACAGCGGTGAGATGGAAGCGGCAAAGGCCTACGGCATGGGGCCCGTTTTAGCGTTCCGCCGTATTTTATTACCTCAAATGATTCGTCACGCACTGCCGGGTTTTGGTAACAACTGGTTGGTTCTACTAAAGACCACCGCGTTGGTTTCGATTATCGGCCTAGAAGACATGGTACGTGTTAGCGCGTTGGCTGCAGGCTCAACCAAAATGCCATTTACCTTTTATATGACAGTGGCACTTATTTTCCTATTCTTCACCAGTGTTTCGACGGGCTTGCTTAAGTTGGTTGAACGTAAATTCAGTATCCACGCGAGGTAGTTATGGACTTTTCATTGATAATTGAAAGCCTGCCGATTTACCTTAGTGGTTTATGGACAACGGCTTGGATGGTTTGCGTCGCTTTGATCATTGGCTTATGTGTAGCAATACCATTAGCTATCGCTCGTAACAGCCCAAATATGCTGATTAACGCTCCTGCTTGGTCGTTCATCTATTTCTTCCGTGGTACGCCATTATTGGTGCAGTTGTACCTGATTTACTATGGAATGGATCAGTTCTTCCCGGTAAAAGATACACTATGGGAGAATGCATGGTTTTGTGCTTTGGTGGCATTCATTCTTAACACATCGGCATACACAGCAGAAATCATTCGTGGTGCTATCAACGGCTTGCCTAAAGGTGAGGTTGAAGCAGCAAAAGCTTATGGTATGAGCACACCCAAGACATACCGCCGCATCATTCTTCCAAGTGCTTTACGTCGAGCATTACCGGCTTACAGTAATGAGGTTATCTTTATGCTTCATGGCTCAGCGGTAGCAGGTATCGTAACCATTATGGATCTAACGGGTGCTGCCCGTTTGGTTAACTCACGTTACTACGCACCATTTGAATCGTTCCTAACAGCAGGCCTGTTCTACATGGGGTTAACGTTTATCATCATTGCGATTTTCAAATTCGCAGAGAAACGTTTCTTAGCTTACTTAAGACCACTTAGCTAATCACACGTTACAAATCATAGTTAAAAAAACGGCGCTTCTATAGCGCCGTTTTTAATAGCATTAAACAAGTCGTGTGATTTTGAATTCCACGAACTTTCGAGAAGCTACATCCCAACGAAATAGTTACCTTGCTTCAAATTAAACTCACGCATTCATGAGATTGATTGCTTTAGGTTTGGCGATAGATAGACTCATCGAAATTTTGTTGTTGTATGGAATGATGATGAAAAAGAGTAACTTACTGTCGAATTTGGTTGTTTGTGTTATCGCGTTATCACTTTTAGGATGTGGAGGTGGTAGTGGCGGTGAAAGTGCCCAAACTGGTTCTGGAGGTTCTGGAGGTTCTGGAGGTTCTGGAGGTTCTGGAGGTTCTGGAGGTTCTGGAGGAGGTAATGAAGGCGGCGGAAGTGGCGAGCCTGGTATCACTCCGGTTCCACAAACTGCTGTTCAAAAGGCGTTGTCCACAGGTGACGCTTCTTATGTAGCAGACTCCAATGAATTCATTGATGCAAGCCAAGCGTTAGTTACTGAATACAACTCGAACTACAACCACATTAAGCAAGCTCTATCACAAAACTCTGATGGTGAGCCTTTACGCAATCTTCATTGGGATCCAACACATGATGCGGCAATTATCTTACCAACTTATGGTTTTAACGATGTCATCTTGCAAACCAATAAAGCGATGCAAGATGGGTATTCCGACCAAGAGCTTGTCATTGGTATCGCGGGTTATACGTCAGATAACAGTCGCTATGCAGCATTGGCAAGTAACCCGTTTCGAACTAAGCAACGCTTTCCAGATTCTGTCAACGAAGAGATGGATATTTGGCTAGAAAACTTGGTTAAGTGGGCTGCTGATAATGATTCACCACACAATGTCGTATTAGCTCAGCTCGATCAATCTCATTATTTTCCTGACGACCAAGCTACACGCAACTGGTTGACTAGCAATATCAATCCTTCAATGGTTATTAATGCCGACAATACTTGTGATGGCGGTAAGTTGAGTCAATGCATTGAAAACAATAACCCTGATTTACTGGTTTTGTCTCAAAAGCTGAATGATGGTGATGACATTGAAGATGTGATTACGGGTTTACGCTTGGCGTTTAATAAAAATATACCAGTGTTATATCTACACCTTGATGGCGGCATGACGGACTTAGGTAACGCGCTATTTTCAGAAATGCACATGACTTACGTTGGCGACAACTATTGGCGTAAGCTCGGTTTATCGAACTGGGATTCTACACAGCTGATAGATCGAATGCCGGATAATATTGTTCAACAACAAGCGCTTTTACAGCGATTGAAAGACAACAGCTTCACCGTCGATCTGAATTCGTGTGATGACAAATCTTGTCCTGACGATTCCAACATGAATGAAGAGTTCTATGCCGCTGCGAACAGTATTCGTTCACACCTAACGACTCTTGATAGCAAAAAAATTGATCTGTTTGCAACCGATGATTACGAATATGAAAAGTTGTTGCTGTTACTCGCTGATCGTTATCGCCAAGATGTTCAATACCCGATGGGTAAAGGCGTAACTGAGAGAATCGAGTTTCTCCATTCTTACTATAGTGATTACGCCACATACAACAGCCGTTTGTATAATGCAGCGCAACCAAGCTTAGGTAATTTCAGCTCTAAGAGTTTTGATAATGTACCGTTGGTCACCAAGCTTATTTCCTTAGAGTCTAAGAGAAACTTTCGTGCGGCTGGTGTTTATGCTTTGCCGGGTAAGACAATCAAAGTGACTCGTTTGGACAGTAATGAGGTGGCGACATCGATAGCATTTAATACCCTACGTAGTGGCGCGACTCACGAATTTTCGGGCGATGACGGCTATGCTAGGCCGAAGTTTTTGACCTCAGTAACCTATCCCGTGAAAACAGGAGAGACGATTTATCTGACTTCTGCCTATGGCGGAACATTACAGGTTCATTTTGATACCAATGATATTGATGTTGAACTGCGTTTTGATAATGTTGCTCAACACCCTGTTTGGCGAAGTGAAGCCGACAACGACAGTTTTGTCGCCCAGCTTGAAGAAGGAAAGTTTGATTGGGCCGAGTTGGTTACACCTGGGTTCGAAGTCCATTCTAAACTAGACAAGATGAAAGAGTCTATCGGTGCCTCAGATTGGGCGCAGCCGCATGATATGGCACTCGCCACTGAGCGTTATGTACATAACTTTCCTCATGCGCTTGCAGGTTTTAGAGGTCCTGGGATTGATGAAATTACTGAAGTACATCAATACGGTGAGGCAAAGGGCTGGGAAATCGCGAACATTGATATCGTGAAGCACATGAATGCCGATCAAGCGAACTGTGGTTACGGCTGTTCAGGAAATCCTTACGATGCTTACTGGTCTTTTCACCCGTTAGGGCATGGTGATCTTCATGAGTTAGGGCATGGCTTAGAGAGAGGTCGTTTCAGATTTTCTGGATGGGATGGTCATTCAACAACCAACTACTATTCGTATTTTAGCAAATCAAAATACTACAAAGACACCGGAAAGGTATCTTCTTGCCAAGGCTTAGATTTTAAAGGGCAGTATCGGCTTTTACAGCAGAGCCGGACTCAACCTGATCCAAATGCTTTTATGGCGGCTCAAAATCAAACTGGTTGGAGTTGGGGAGCTCGTATCTACATTCAAATGATGATGCTTGCAGAGCAGCAGGGTGTATTGAATTCGGGTTGGCATTTATTAGGGCGCTTGCACTTGATTGAGAGAGAGTTTAATCGCTTGAAAGGCGGTGATGAACTTTGGAACGATCGAAAAGGCTCGATTGGTTTTTCAGATTATACGAGACAAGAAGCGGTAGATATTACAAACAATGATTGGTTGCTTATCGCATTGAGTTACGTTGCAGAACGGAATATGACGCAATACTTAGACATGTGGGGGTTCAGTTTCAGTGATAAAGCGAAGCAACAAGTCACGGCTCTTAGTCTAAGTAACATGCCTTTGACATATTTTGCATCATCTAATCAAGGGTATTGTTTAGACGAGTTTGCCAAGGCAGCGCTGGATGTTGATGGCACGACTGCTTGGCCGCTGAACTAGACCATACGATATAAAAAAGAGAGGGGATATTATCTCCTCTCTTTCCTTATTAGCTTCTGATCAGCGTTGTGAGCACTATTTGTTTGCTGCTTGATCTGGCTAAGTTTTGTTACCTAAAAATAACTATTTAAACGTCGACCAAATCGGAGCGTGATCTGACGGTTTTTCGATGCCACGCAGTTCGTAGTCGATACCGGCTTCAGTACATTTGTCAGCAAGCTTTTGAGTTGCGAGGACCACATCAATACGCAGACCACGGTTGTCTACGAAGCCTTTTGAGCGGTAATCAAACCACGAGTATTGATCGCTCACTTCAGGGTGTAGTAAACGGAAGCTGTCCACAAAACCCCAGTCCATCAGTATTTTCAACCATTCGCGCTCTTCTGGTTGGAAAGAACACTTACCTGTTTTCAACCAACGTTTCGCATTAGGTTCACCAATACCGATATCAATATCGGTAGGGCTGATATTAATGTCGCCCATTACGATCACTTGTTCATCTTTGTTGTGGTAATTGTTCAGGTACGTCATTAAGTCTTTGTAGAACTCACGCTTATACGGGTATTTGGTTTCATGCTTAATGTTATCCCCTTGAGGGAAGTAACCATTTAGTACAGTAACCTTTTCACCATTTTCATCTTCAAACGTCGCCATGATCATGCGCTTTTGATGGTCTTCATTGTCTGTAGGAAAGCCTTTCTGTACAGAAATTGGTTCTTGCTTACAAAGCATAGCCACACCGTAGTGCGCCTTTTGACCATGGAAGTAGACTTTGTAACCCATTGCTTCAACATCGGCTAATGGGAAGGCTTCATCGTGCACTTTTATCTCTTGAAGACCAATCACGTCGGGTTGGTGCTTATCGATAATAGCTTGCAGTTGGTGAAGACGGGCTCTAAGGCCATTTATGTTGAAGCTAATGACTTTCATTTTTTTTTATACCTCTCGTAAACCCTTGTGCTTGCTTGTTTATCAAGGGTTTGTTGATTTGGTGGATTTCATGGTTCATCGTATTTAACCATGCTTAATAATTTCTGTCGCCACTTTATAAAGACTAAATGGCGACGTTAAATGGTGTGAATACCTACAGTTACGCTGAGCCTACTGAGTTTTTAGCAAGTCTAAAAAGAACGCGTATTCAAGTGCGTCTTCTTTTAATCGTTTAAATCGACCGGAAGCCCCGCCATGACCAGCTTCCATGTCGGTTTTGAACAACAACACATTATTGTCTGTTTTCATTTCACGCAGTTTTGCCACCCACTTCATTGGTTCAAAGTACTGTACTTGTGAGTCATGCAGGCCTGTTGTTACTAACATGTTCGGGTAGCTTTGAACTTTCACATTGTCATATGGCGAGTAACCTAGCATGTAATCGTAGTAGGTTTTATCGTTGGGGTTGCCCCATTCGTCATACTCGTTGGTGGTGAGAGGAATCGATTCATCAAGCATAGTCGTCACCACGTCTACAAACGGAACATGTGCACCAATACCACGGTACAGTTCTGGTGCTTGGTTGATGATTGCGCCCATCAATAGACCGCCCGCTGAGCCGCCTACCGCAAATACTTTATCTTTAGCACCATAACCTTCTTCAACAAGCCCTTTAGTGACATCAATAAAGTCGTTGAACGTGTTTTGTTTGGTCAGTTTCTTGCCATCTTCATACCAAGGGCGACCAAGCATTTCTGAACCACGGATATGTGCGATAGCATAAACGAATCCGCGATCAAGTAAGCTGAGGCGAGCCGATCCAAAGGTTGGTTCGATTGTGTGGCCGTAAGAGCCATAGCCATATTGGTAGATAGGGTTGGTGCCGTCTTTCTTGAATAAATCTTTACGATAAACCAAAGAGACAGGAACTTGCTTACCATCGCTAGCCGTTACCATGATTCGCTCTGATTGGTAGTTATCCGCTTCGAAATCACCTAATACGGGTGTCTGCTTCATTAGCTCAGATTCACCTGTATTTAGATCGAAATCATAGTAAGTACCTGGCGTAGTTAAGCTGCTGTAATAGACACGAACTTTTGAGTTATCTAATTCATAGTTACTCGTTAGGTAAGCGGCAAATGCGGTGTCGTTAAATTCAAGTGGGAACTCGTTGCCTGTTGAGAGTTGACGAACTTTCACGGTAGACAAGCCATTCGCACGTTGTTCGTAAACAAGATGGTCATCAAACAGTTCGAAATCGACAAGTTGAGTGTCGTCGTCTGCTGGGATGACATCGACCCATTTTGAACGGTCATGCATGTCTGCTGTGTTTACTTTCATTAAACGGAAGTTGATGGCTTGGTAGTTGGTGTCGATGTAATACCAATCATCTAGCTTAGCGATGCTGTACTCGATGCCAGCTTCTCGTGGGTAGAAAGGTTCTGCTTTCGCGTTTGGGTTGTTGGCATCAATGATCGAAACACCACTGGTTTCAGTGCTCGAGTGCCAAATGTAGACCTGTTCACCATCTTTGCTTTTACTCAAAGAGGTGTAGTAAGCGCTGTCGGTTTCTTCGTAGATTAGCTCATCGTTTGTCTGAGATGTGCCCAATACATGTCGTAAAACTTGGTAACCCAGCAATGTTTGTGGATCTTTCTTGATGTAGTAGAAGGCTTGGTTGTCGTTTTGCCATGCAATTGCACTCGAGGCACCTTCAATTTCATCTTTCAGATATTCACCTGTCGTGAGGTCTTTAATCTTGATGGTGTAGATTCGGCGGCTAAGCGTATCTTCGCCATAGGCCAACAAGTTTTCGTTTGGACTGATCGTCAAGCCACCAACACTGAAGAATTCATGTTCTTTTGCCAGTGCGTTAACGTCTAAAATGATTTGCTTGTCTGCGCCTGCAAAGTCTTTTGCACGTAAGTGAACGGGGTATTCGTTGTCACCTGTGACTTCATTCGAATAGAAGTAGCTGCCTTTGCGAACCGGTACTGAATTGTCGTCTTTTTCGATTCGCCCTTTGATCTCTTCAAATAATTGTTTTTGTGCCGCTTCTGTATGTTTAAGCACCGTATCTGCGTACTGATTCTCTTGCTCAAGTTGTTTCAAAATCTCTGGGTCTTGGCGTTCATCATCGCGCATCCAGTAGTAATCGTCGATTCGGGTATCACCATGAATCGTCATTGCATGAGGGACTTTCTTAGCAACAGGAGCTTGTGTTTGCTGGGCGACAAGTTGCGATGGAGAGTAGTGGTTCATGGTTGTTATTCCTTGATTGCTGCATCCGGCGACAAGCGCGACCGATACGGCTAATGTGGTTAAAGCGATACGCATCTGTATATCCTTAGTGTGCACCTTACTCGTTTTAATGCCAGCATCCTTTGTTGTGAGAGTCTAGGTACGTTGGTGTTCTTCCAGTGATGTTATTTATAATTGGATTCTGGATATGCACTTTCAGCGTAAGTGTCTGTTATTGTTTTCAAAAAATCAAAGTAATGTTAAATGAAATTGCTGATACGTGAGAGTGGAAGGAATAAATGCGAAACAAAAAAGGGACACACTTTTCAGTATGTCCCTCTTCGTTGTTTGGGCTGGGTTCGAGTTTTACTTTAGATAGTTAATGGCATTTCGTTTGAATGGTCAGGTTTACGATTAACCCAACGTAAACCAAGCATGGCGATGAATGACATTGCAATCATCAAGCAACCGAGTGGCAGTTGGTCTTGAGCAGGGAAGAACGATGCCAATAGTGTTGCGATGCCAGCACCTAGATTTTGCATACCACCGAGGATCGCGCCCCCTGTACCTGCGTGGAATGGGAATGGCGAAAGCGCTCCCGTTGTTGCTGCTGGAAATAAGATACCAGCGCCTAAGAAGTAAATCGTTGCACCGCCAATCAAAGTTAATGCTGTTGTTTGACCGAATAGACCCGGTATCAATACCACTGTTGAGCCTACCAAGATAGCAACTAGACCAACATTCAGTACACGGCGCTCACTGCGACGTTGTGCGATGTAACTAGATAGGCCTGCACCGATTAAGTAACCTGGAATGGGTAAGACAAACAACAAGCTTACTGTGGTTGCAGGTAAGCCAAGTACGCCGCCAAGCAACACACCTGCCGCTGCTTCAAATACGGCTACACCAGCAAAGGTTGCGACTAATACCAATAAGAAACCTTGGAAACGTTTGTCAGACAGAACGAATTTGTAGCTGTTGGCAACTGATTCATGCTTGCGTCGTTCTTTCGGTAGTGTTTCCATCATGCTCGTCATCATGGTAATCACAACGGCGATACCAAACAGCGCAAGGAACAAGTAGCTAGAACGCCAGCCGAAAGCTTCTGTTAGGTAACCACCCAATACAGGAGCCATCAATGGTGAGAAAATCACACACATGCTAATTAAGCTGTTTGCACGGTGCAGTTCTGCGCCTTCAAAACAGTCGCGAGTCAATGTACGAGACATCGCACCGCCACAACCGATACCCAAACCTTGGATAAAGCTACCCGCTAAGAACCATTCATACTCGTGAGCGAACAATGCCACCAGAGTGCCGATGATGTAGATGATCAAACCAATCACGATGATCGGTTTACGACCTAGGCGATCAGAAAGTGGACCGTAGACAAATTGCGACAGACCATAAGGGATCAAGTAACACGCCATCACTGCTTGGAGTGAAGACGCCGAAACCAAGAACTCACCTGACATATGACCGATAGAAGGCACGTACATCGTTTGAGTCATTTGACCTACGGCAGTCAGAATAGCGATTAAAAAGGTAAGTTTCGCTAATGGAAACGAGGCGGACATTTGCGTATCTCTCCAAAAAATAAAGACGTAAAAAGCCTTAGCGCTCCTTTGAGGAGAGCCAAATGAATAAAGTGTTCAGGGAATCTAGGCGCGAGATATTAGATCTTGAATGCCGAGTTAGCAATCAAAAAATGTGAAGTTGATCAAGATAAAAATCTATAGTTTGGATTATTAAAACTAATCCGAAGTTACTGTGTTCTCAAAGATCAAAAGGGGGAATGTTTTTCCTAGAAATTTCGATGCTATGGTTATGCCTAAAGTGTTAGTTCAATAGTTACATGGCCCATGATGGCGTGAATACATTTAGTTGAAATCACAGAAAAAAGGCAAAAGACACGGCCTATTAACATTTATGTAAACTTTCGTTTTATATGTAAGCAATTTGTGCTGTAATTATCCGCTAAGCTATTCGTCAAACTTATTTACATTGTGCTCTTCAATTCATCTCAATGTGGTAGTTACGGTTATGGAAGTCTTTTGGCTTAAATAAGGATATTAAATGCGCTCACTATCGGTACAGTGGAAAATCACCCTGCTTGCAGGCTGCTGTCTAATCATTACTTCACTGTCTCTTATTGGTTTTTCAATCTATAACGCGACCAGTAACCAACAAGTCATCAAATCTCAAAGCTCAGAATCAGTTATCAATAAAACTCAGCAGTTGCTGGCGTCTGTTTCTCAGCTTAATGCTCAAGAAACCCAACGCTATGTAGACGAAGCGGTTTACCGCGCAGAAATGTTAGCAGCCAGTGCTCAGTTTCTAAAGAACAATGCGGATGAAAACTTTACCCCAAGTGAAGAGCTTCGTACTGCGTTAGATGAAATGGTTCGTCGCTCAGTTTTGAACTTTGATTCTATTCAAGGTGCATATTTAGTTTTCCAACCTGATTTACTTGATGGTGAAGATGCGAATTATGTCGATGCGGACTATGTTGGATCTAATGAAAAAGGTCGTTTTGCTCCTTATTGGAAGGTGGCGGATAACGGCGAAAATGTTCTAGCGAACGTTCTGTCAGAACCTATCTTGAGCGATGATAGCAATAGCGAACGCTTTTATTGTCCTTTGTCTTCAGGGCAAACGTGTATAAGTACTCCACGAGTCGTGAACAGCGGTGGTACTGCATTACTTACCTCTTCAATTTCAGTACCTATCTTAGTTGATGATGTTGCTATTGGCTTCTTGGGTATTGACCTAAGGTTAGATGGCTTGACCAGTGTGGTCACGCAATCAGATCAAAGCTTATTTGATGGCGCTGGTGCCGTTTATGTTGTCAGCCTAGACGGTTCGGTTATTGCTTCAGATGACTCAAGTATTGCAGTCGGCTCGGTCTTTCAAAGTGACAATACCAACAGTGATTTAATGACTGACTTTATTTTCGGTGGTGAAGTGACGACTCAATGGAGTGAGAATGGTGAGTGGTTACTCGCATTTGCTCCTGTTACCGCGGCAAACCAAACTTGGGGCGTGCTGTTTGAGATCCCGCGAGAGAGTGTGGTTGCCGATGCTAACCGATTGGATTCAATCATTAGTACTAAAGTAAGCGAAGGCATCCAAACGGAAGTGATTGCAGGCGTCATCTTTATTCTTTTTGGTTTAGCTATTATCGCGTTTTCTTCATTGTCTATTGTTAAGCCTATCCGACAGGTAGTCGAAAGGCTCAATGATATCGCTTCTGGTGAAGGTGATTTGACTCAGCGTTTGGAAGTGAAATCTCAAGACGAAATTGGTCAGCTATCACAAGGGTTTAACCTGTTCTTAGATAAGCTTCAGCACACGATTAAAGAAGTGATTCAAACCACTGAGCAAGTAGCGAGTACGACAAGCCAAGCTAAGGCATCAGCATCAAGTACACGTGAAAGCAGTGAATCTCAATTTAAAGAAGTCGATCTAGTGGCAACAGCCGCAGAAGAGATGACTCAGACTGCTGGCTTAGTGGTACAAAATGCAGAAGTTGCAGTTGATGCTGCTTGTGAAGCGAACCGTTCTGCTCGACAAGGGCAACAAGTCATCGAACTCTCAGCTGGAGAAATGAGAAAGCTGGTGGAGCGTATGTCGAGCGCTGTTCCTATTGTTGAAGAGTTAGCTAAAAATAACGGTAACATCACCGAAATCTTAAGTGTTATTGAAGGGATCTCTGAGCAAACCAACTTACTAGCATTGAATGCGGCGATTGAAGCGGCGAGGGCGGGTGAGCAAGGACGAGGTTTTGCTGTTGTAGCTGATGAGGTAAGAAACTTAGCAAGTCGTACGCAATCATCGGTTGGTGAAATCAGAGCGGTGATCGACAAGGTTCATGCGGGAACTCAAGATGTTGTCGAAGCGATACAAGAAGGTAATATCTTAGCCAACGATACTGCGTTACATGTTCAAAATGCAGTTGAAGATCTTGGTTCGATTTTCACTTCAATTGAAGAGATCAGCGATATGAATAGCCAGATCGTGAGAGCAGCAGAAGAGCAGCAATCGGTTTCCGGTGAAGTGAATCAAAGTGTGGTTAACATTCGCGACTTAAGTGCGAAGATTTTGGAACAAGCTGCAGCTTCTGAACAAGTGGGTAGCGAAATCGAGCAACTATCTCAACAGCAACAGAAATTGGTGAATCAATTCAAGGTCTAGTAGTTGAAAGTCTAGTTGTTCACGGTTTGGCTATTTAAGTTTAGCTAACGGTTGAATCGAAAAAGGGACAAATGAAGATTTCATTTGTCCCTTTTCTGTTTTTCTAAGGCTATCAGGTTCTAGGGCTCGGTGATATTCATCGAAACCGATTAACCAAGGTTAGTCTTCGATAAACCAGTAACCTTTGTTTACCAATTCAGTCACGACAGTGACGCCTGAAGGAGTCAAAGTGGTTGCTGAGTTAATCACCGAGTCATCACACAGTACATTTAGTAGCGATGAATCCGCTTCTTCAACCTTGACCACTTCACCATTGATGTAAGCCGTGTTGCTTTCATTCTCATGGTAGAGCGCTTTTAAGCCCGATACTCGACAAATCTCGCCTTCTGACTCCAAGTGCTGAGCGATCTCTTCTTCTGTCCATAATGGCTCAGGAGCGACGATATCAAGCTGGTGGCGTGATTGGCTTAGCAAACATCCCATGAATTCGCTGATGGTTTCAGGTTGCTCTAGTGCAGATTTCAACATGTCAGTGAGATTGCTTAAATCCGATGAACGAATTTTGCCGTAGCCTTCTTGCGTTTTGAATTCTGGATCGTGAAGATGAACGTCACCCATATCATGAGCAAGTACAAAATCGGCGAAGTTGCTGATTAGCTCTTGTTCTTTAGGGGAGCGATAGCCAATAGAGTAGCTCATTGACGGCTCTAACGTGTTCCCTTCATGCGGGAAACCCGGTGGGATATAAAGGATATCGCCCGGCTCTAAAGTTTCATCAATGATTGGCTCAAAGCCTTCTATTTGACGAAGTGCAGAAGCTTGGACTGTCTCTTTGTATTGGCCAACATCTTTCGCGCCGACTTTCCACTGGCGTTTACCTTGACCTTGAATGATGAATACATCGTATTGATCAATATGGGGGCCAACGCCACCTTCTGGTGCTGAGTAGCAGATCATTAGGTCGTCGAATAACCAGTTTGGTAACGCTTGGAACGCTTCTGTCAGCTGATTTGCACCTTGGTGCCAGTGGTTCGCTGCTTGAACGATCAATTGCCAATGTGTTTCAGTTAGCTCGCCAAATTTCTCTTCGGAGAATGGACCATGTTCTGCAGTCCATTGGTTGTCGAGGTTAGAGACAAAGCGAGAATCCACTTCTTCTTCCATCGATAAACCAGCAAGTTCTTCCGGCGAAATTGGGTCGACGAAGTTTTGGAAGCCACCTTTTAAGATGGTTGGTTTTTTATGCCAGTAGTTTTCAAGAAATTCGGGCATAGAAAAGCTAAGTTGGTACATGTGAATCCTGTATGTTTTTATGCTAGATGCTAGATGCTAGATGCTAGATGCTAGATGCTAGATGCTAGATGCTAGTTTGGCTTGTAAATCTTGTTGGACAATCTTAATTGCTTCTAACGCCACTTTTGGGTCGATTTCGTTGCTTTCGAGCAGATAGATCAGGTCGACAGCTAACTTAACTTCTTCTGGCGCATTATCCAGTGGTGATGATGTGTTATCAGTGTTCATTTCGCTTAGGGTTCTCTAAGTTAATCAGTCTCTCAATATTTTTCATTGAGTCTTCACAGCGTTCTAATCGTTCTTTTGCTAATTGCCAAGCCTCGTCCGCTTTTTTCTTACTGTGGCGAGGCGCAGAATCAAACGCTAACTTTCGTACTCGTACTAAATCGACCAGTCGTTTTTGCCAATCTTGGTGCTGAGCGAGTTCGTTGTATAGGTCGTTGAGATTCTTGCCTGACTTACTTTTTCTGTCTAAGCGTAAATCATGGTTAGCGAGCTCCCTTTGGATTGCAGCTATCTGGTTAGTCAGCTTTTCCGTCAGGTAGTTGGCCCGAGATGCGGTCAGTTGATTTGTATTTTGTTCACGAATAATGGTGTTGTACGTTGCTTGAGTTTCAAGTGCGTAGGGCATTAAAATAGAAGAGCTGCACTTAAATAAGGTTCGGTCAAACAAGGCTTGATGATAAGCACCACGGGCTTTGTCGACCTGAGAACTGTGCCCAATTAAGGTATCCAGTACACTTTTAAGATTTGAAAAATGGTTCATTTCGCTTCCCATTGGCTGGTGGCTATAAGTTTACAAACCACGCTTCGTAAGCCAGTTTAATCGCAAGGACACTCACAACAGTCACAAAGACAGGTCGTATAAATGTAGCACCAAAGCGAATAGCAGAATGTGCTCCAACAAATGCACCAGCCATCAAACAAAGCCCCATGGTTAAACCTAGAACCCAATCAATATGACCGAGAATCGCAAAGGTCACCAAAGAGGTGAAGTTGCTAGTGAAGTTCATCGCTTTAGACAAACCAGAAGCCAGTAAGATATTTAAGCGATAAAGCGCCATAGAACTCACCGTCCAAAACGCGCCAGTACCTGGGCCTGCAACACCATCATAAAAGCCAAGAATGAATCCTTGGTACTTTTGTTTTCTTTTAAGTACCGGACACGGTTTAGGAGATACATTATGGCTCACATCCGGAGTCTTATGAAAAATGGTATAGACAGCAGCGGCAAGAATAACTAATGGCAATACCTTCTCTAACCACTCTGTACTAATGGCATCAACAGTCAGGGTGCCGATTGTTGCACCTATTAATGTCGATATGAATGCATTGGTCCAACATTCAGGTTTGAACAGTTTCTTTCGATAGTAAGTAAAAGCGGCAGTTGATGAGGCAAACGTTGCGGCCAGCTTATTAGTTCCAAGTGCAATGTGTGGCGGTAAACCAAGCGATAGCAAAGCTGGGACGGTTAACATCCCTCCGCCACCGGCGACAGCATCGATAAAGCCTGCTGCAAATGCAACCAAGGCAAGTATGACCAACATGGTTGGCTCAATCATTTCCATAAATAGCTAGTGTTCTCGTTATCGGCTGTTAGGGCAGCCACATGAATAATCAATGGATTAGTCATGTTGGGTTGTGAATGCAAGGGCCTAGCGATGACAGGCCCATAACTACCTTGAGGGCAGTAAAATTAGTATTTTATTGTTCTTTTAAAAGGCGGTAGCGAATCGAGTAGGGATTTCCCGTATCGCTTCGTGACTATGCGTCTATCAAGGATCGTGACTCTACCAGAATCTCGTTCTTTGCGCAGCAATCTACCCACAGATTGAATAAGCTTTTTACTCGCTTCTGGAACAGTAATCTGCATAAAAGGATTACCGCCGCGTGATTCAATATATTCTGAATGTGCTCGCTCTACAGGAGAGGTAGGAACACCAAAAGGAATCTTGGTAATCACGAGGTTTTCAAGTAGCTCACCCGGTAGATCAAGACCTTCAGAAAAGCTACCCGTTCCAAAAAGGACGCTGGTTTTACCTTGGTCTATCAGCTTTTTATGTTTTTTTAGGATTTCGGTTCGTGAAGTATCACCTTGAACCTGCAATGCCCACGACTTTTTAACGAAATCTGTTGCCAAAGCTTCTGCAACTTTATTCATTTGCCAGTAAGAAGAGAATAAAACGAGATTGGCTTTGTTGTCTTCTATTACCTTAGGCAATATTTCAATAAGATATTCAGTAAACTGAGGTGCTTGTGGTTCGTACTTCATTGCAGGAACAACCAGCTCAGCTTGGTTCTGATAATCAAACGGCGATGCCAAAGCAAGAAATTGTACACCGTCTTCGGCTTTTTGACTGATACCAGCTTGATGGCAGAAAAAGTTGAAGGAGTTGAGTGCTCTCATTGTCGCAGAGACGAGTACTGCACCAACACAACGACTCCAGATCTGTTGGTCCAGTTGCCAACCCACCTCTAGTGGCGAAACATTCACAACGAAATCGCCTTCACTTTCTTTATTCAGTTCAAGCCAACGCGCTAAAGGCGCTCCTTTCTCTCTCTTAGGTTCAGCCATTAAGCGCCAAACCTGAGCAAGGTTTTCTGTTCTTTGTATATAGAAGCCAATTTCTGCAAGTGCAGGCTCTGCAAGCTTTGCTGAAAGCTCTCCGTCTTTAACTCGTTCTGCAATCAGGTCTGCAATCTTCGCAACGGCTTGGCTCGCCTTTTGTGTGAGTTGCTTGAGATCTTTAGATTCATTCTCTAGCCAATCAGGTAAGTCGCCATGCTCGAAGCGATACAAGCCGTCTTCAAAGTGGCTAGCATCAAACTGTTTGCTCATTTGAGTCAGGGTAGGGATTAGCTGTTGCACTGAGTCTTGCAGTTCATTTCTAAATCGATGAACACGCTTTTCGTCGGCGAGGCCTGAAAGCTTAGTGATGGATTGATTCAAACGCTCCAACCACGATGCAGCTCCTTTTAAACTTGCGGCCGCAGAGGAGTGATCTCTCGCTACGTGTGGTAAGTGGTGAGCCTCGTCAAATATATAGATGCTATTTTCTGGCTCGGGCAGTATCACGCCGCCACCAAGGTCGGCATCAGCCATCACTAGACTGTGATTGGCGATAATCACGTCTGCTTTATCCAGCTCTGATCGAGCTTTTTGGAAAGGGCAGTCTCTATGTGTAGGCATACTGTTGTTACAGCTATGCTTATCACTGACAATCATCAGCCAAATCATATTGTCGATTGGCTTTGGCCACGAATCACGGTCACCATCCCATTTACCTTGGGTTAGGCTTCGATACATGGTTTGAAGTTGGTCGATATCTTTCTTCTTTGGCTTAGATTCGAACATTGCCATTTGTCCACCATCAAGCCCACAAGCTGCGGCTAACTTCTCGGAGCAACAATAACGCTGTCTTCCTTTCGCTAATATAAAAGAAAACTCTCTATCAGTAAGTCTTCTATATAGAGGGAGATCTTTATTGACGAGTTGTTCTTGTAGGGCAACCGTAGCTGTCGAAATGATGATTTTTCGATTATTTAGCACAGCGACAGGAATCGTTGCCATGAGATAGGCGAGTGATTTCCCGATTCCTGTTCCCGCTTCAGCCACAATCATGCGATTACTTTTGTGGTATTGACCACAAAGTGTCTTAGCTATTTCTGCAACTAGGTAATTTTGAGCACGTCGAGGTACAAAGTTGTCCAACTGATCTTGGAGGTTTTGATAACTGGTGCGAATGGATTTTTGAATTTTAGTGGTTAGCATACTGTGACCTACATAACGGAGCGAGGATAGTAGCACATATCACTAGTCGGTACATTTGCGGCGAAATAGCTTGCTTTTAAATCAAAGGTAGATCTTGTTCACAAAAAAAAACTGAACCATCAGGAACTTAACGATTTTATTTATGTTGTGAAATATAAATATTAAAAAAGACTGACTTGTAGGTGTTAAGTTCTGATTTGTTGTTTTTTTATTGGTTTTTCTGGTTTTAAATGCTGTTATGTTCTTTTTTTATATTATTATATTTCCTGATAAAACTAAGGATAAGTTACTCGTAAAACAATGAAAAAAAATGTAAGTCTTTGATTGTTATTGGTTTGTGTTTTTTTTAGATGTGTTTTTAGTTTATTTGACACGCAGGATAATCTTTTGCAATCTAGACCTCGAAATTTAGTGACGGTGATTAACCAACAAAGAGTGGTAATGACCAGTCATAAAAATAAAAGGGAACCGGGCAAGGATCTCCCATTCTTAGAAAAGGCAGTGGATTTATTATGAAAAAGACTCTATTAGCGCTAGCAGTAATGACTGCAGCAGGTTCAGCAAACGCAGCTATCGAAATTTACAACCAAGACGGCGTATCTGTTGATCTTAAAGGTGACATCGAAGTTGTTTACAGCAATGAATTTGAGAAAGGTTCTTCGATGGAACAAAAAATCGAAGATGCTGATTTCGGTTTTGATGTAAAATACATGGTAAATGAAGACTGGAAAGTTGGTGCTTACTGGGAGTTCAATGGCTCTCACAACGCAAACGCTGAAAATACTAAAAACGGCGATACATACGTAGCGGCATACCACAATACTTTTGGTTCTATCAAATTTGGTCGCCTATGTACTGCTGTTGATGATCTAGGTATCGGCGGTGATGAAGCGTTTGGTATCTCTACTCTTCTAGACAATGAAACTAAAGAATGTGCTGACGAAGCTGTTCGTTACGATTTCGATAATGGTGATCTCTACGCTACGTTAGGTTACGTTCAAGATAAAGTTGACGGTTCTAAAAACGCAGAAGCTGAAGGTTCTAACGTAGAATACTTTGATGCTCGTATGGGTTACCGTTTCGCTGATTTCGACGTTTCTGCATTTGTTGCTAACCTTAACGCAGAGAGCGCAGGCGATGATCACCAAGGTTACGGTGCTGAGTTAGTATACTCTGGTATTGAAAACGTATACCTATCTACAGCATATTATGGCGTAGCTTCTGACGCTGATAATGATGACAACTCAGTAATCGCATTTGCTGCTGGTTACACCATGGGTCTTTGGGGCTTTAACGCTGGTTACTCAATCGGTGACCACGACCTAGATGTTAGAGACGAAGATCGTTGGTTTGTAAACTCAACTTACGCAATCGCACCAAACACGAAAATGTACGCGGAAGTGGGTGGCATCGATTACGATTCAGCGCGTCTCAACGACAAAGGTGAGAAGTACTACAAAACAGATACTGGTCTAGCTATTGGTGTTGAAGCATCATTCTAATTGACTTCTTAATTGAGTCTTAAAAAAAGCCACCTTAGGGTGGCTTTTTTGTTAGGATAAAGAGTAGTTTATTCGATTTGAAAGAGAGATATGATGAAGAAAGTATGGTTAGCTTTGGGCTTGCTTACAAGCGTTATTGGCAGTGTAAGTGCGGCAACCCTAACGCCTCAGAAAGGCGTATCAATTTTGTTCATTAATGGACAACAAGCTGAAAACAAAATTAGTGAGAATCACATCAATGAAGGCTTTAACCAAGTTCTAGTTCGCTTTGATAAAAAATTTGGTAATAGTGGAGTATACTCTTCAGCGCCTTATATATTGAGCTTTAATGTTACCGGTGATGAAGTAAAAATTAAGTCCCCAAAAGCGCGTAGTTATATTGAAGCAGAGAAGGTCTTCGAAAGCGAAAGTCCTTCATGGAATGTTGTACAAGATGAAGTGGCAATCAAATATCAACAGAATGTCATTGAGCGTAAACCTGGTTTTGCACCTTTTGGCGGGTTAGACTCTCGGTTGGTTGAGTATAATGAAAGTAATGCGATCTACTTAAAGGATGGTGTGTTGCTTGATAAACCGGCTGACGCCGTGGTTTTAGTTCCTGTGGCAACAGGAATGGTTGTAGAAAATGAAACTAAAACTCAAACGAAAACTGCGTCAACAGAAGCTCAAAGTGTCGAGCAATTGAAAGCTTGGTATCTAAAAGCTTCTAAAAAAGAGCGCAAAGAATTCCGTAAATGGATGATTGATCAAGAGTAACCAATCTTCATGTACAAAAAAAGCGAGACACTTATTAGTCTCGCTTTTTTGTATTGCTATGACTTAAATCTCTTTCCACTCACCAGGCTGAAGTTGCCCCACGTTCATGTTGCCCATTGAATAGCGAATAAGTCGCAGGGTAGGGAAGCCGATATTTGCTGTCATTCGTCTTACCTGACGGTTACGCCCTTCAATGATAGTAATCGCTAACCATGTTGTCGGTATTGCGGCTCTGAAACGCACTGGAGGGGTTCTTTCCCACACAACAGGTTCAGACATCACCTCAACCTGAGCAGGCAGTGTCATGCCGTCTTTTAGTTCCACGCCTTTTCTCAATTTATCTAAATCTTCCTCAGAAGGTGCGCCTTCAACCTGCGCCCAGTAAGTCTTTGGTGATTTTGAGTTTGGTTGAGTTAACTTAGCTTGGAAGATGCCATCATTGGTCAAGACCATTAATCCTTCACTGTCGCGATCTAGTCGACCCGCCGCGTAAACATCTTTAACCGGAATAAAGTCGGCGAGTGTTTTTCTCCCTTCGCCATCAGTGAACTGGCTGAGAGTATCGAAAGGCTTGTTGAATAAAATGACTTTGCGATCTTCGATTGCCACCTTAGGTTTCACGTTGGTAGGTTTGCTTTTATATCGGTGCTTACTCGAGTGCGATTTTTTATGCGAACTACCCGTGTTATTTTTATCACTGCTTCGGTTTTGTCTATTACCACTTTGTTTTAATGTTGCACCAGCACGAGCTGGTTTGTCTGAACGAGATACGCTGTGTGAGCGAGTAGACATGTTAACTACCTTGCAAAAATGTAAACGAAGTGTGCTGAAAAGTTTTCACTGAAACGGAATTGAGCTATCATTTGCGCGCCTAAAAGACACAAAATAGAACAAGTTGATGGACTCTTAAGCCTGATTTGTTTAATTATACCTTCG
Source organism: Vibrio sp. 10N.222.47.A9 (assembly GCF_963872585.1). NCBI lineage: Bacteria > Pseudomonadati > Pseudomonadota > Gammaproteobacteria > Vibrionales > Vibrionaceae > Vibrio > Vibrio sp. 10N.222.47.A9. The sequence continues at coordinate 29,026 of NZ_CAWNBB010000057.1, forward strand.
TGTTTTATTATAACAACGCACTCACGGATTTGGTTCATGCTGTCATCAAGATTGCATGAAAAATAAGATAGAGTACGACTATCGAGTAAGCAGTTTTCACTCTTTGAGTGGCTTACTGGTCAATTTATAACATGCTCACTATTTTAAATGAGCTTGTAAGAACTATAGGGAAATTTCATGCCTACTGAAAAAACAACGATCATCTATACCATTACAGATGAAGCTCCGGCGCTAGCAACTTATTCTCTACTGCCAATCATTCAATCTTTTACAGCTTCTTCTGGTATTAACGTTGATACTCGCGATATTTCACTTGCAGGGCGCATTATTGCCAACTTCCCTGACTATTTGAACGAAGAGCAACGTATTGGTGATGCATTAGCAGAACTAGGTGAATTGGCTAAGACACCAGAAGCGAACATTATCAAGCTTCCAAACATCTCGGCATCTGTACCTCAGCTTCAAGCAACGATCAAAGAGCTACAGTCAAAAGGTTACGCACTTCCTAATTACCCAGAAGAAGCAAACACTGACGAAGAGAAAGCCGTTAAAGCGACTTACGATAAAATCAAAGGTAGTGCAGTAAACCCTGTGCTACGTGAAGGTAACTCGGATCGCCGTGCACCACTTTCTGTTAAGAACTATGCGAAGAAGAACCCACACTCAATGGGTGCATGGTCTGCAGATTCTAAGTCGCACGTTTCAAGTATGGATGACAAAGACTTCTTCGGTAGTGAAAAGTCAGTAACGATTGACGGTGCCACAGAAGTGAGCATCGAATTTGTTGGCAAAGATGGCGCGAAGAAAACACTGAAGCCAGCTTTTGCACTACAAGATAAAGAGATCATTGATGCGTCAGTGATGAACAAAGCTGCTTTGGTTGCGTTCTTTGAGAAAGAAATCGCATCGGCTAAAGAGCAAGGCGTACTGCTTTCTCTTCACATGAAAGCGACGATGATGAAAGTGTCTGACCCTGTGATTTTTGGTCATGCGGTTAAGGTTTACTACAAAGACGTATTCGCTAAGCACGGTCAACTGTTCAATGAGTTAGGTGTTGACGTAAATAACGGCATCGGCGATGTATACGCAAAAATCGCTGTACTTCCTCAAGATCAGAAACAGGCAATCGAAGCTGACCTACAAGCAGTATACGAAACTCAGCCTCCACTAGCGATGGTTGACTCAGACCGTGGCATTACTAACCTACACGTTCCAAGTGACATCATTGTTGATGCATCGATGCCTGCAATGTTACGTTCTTCAGGTCAAATGTGGGACCCAGAAGGTAAGCAAAAAGACACGAAAGCAATGATTCCAGATCGTAGCTACGCGAGCATCTACCAAGCGGTTATTGATTTCTGTAAAGAGAATGGTGCTTTCGATCCAACAACTATGGGCAGTGTACCAAACGTTGGCCTAATGGCTCAAAAAGCGGAAGAGTACGGTTCTCACGATAAGACTTTCATCCTTGAAGCTGCTGGTCAGGTTCAAGTTGTAGACGCTTCAGGTTCAGTGCTTCTTGAGCAAGACGTAGAGGAAGGTGATATCTTCCGTATGTGTCAGGTTAAAGATGCACCAATTCAAGATTGGGTTAAGCTAGCGGTTACTCGTGCTCGTGCATCGGGTGTTCCAGCGGTCTTTTGGCTAGACGCGTCTCGCGCACATGACGCTCAGCTTATTGAGAAAATAGAAGCTTACCTTCCTGAATACGATACTGATGGTCTTGAAATCAAGATCCTTGCTCCACTTGAAGCAACTCAATATTCATTGGTTCGTATCAAAGAAGGTCTAGATACTATTTCTGTTACAGGTAACGTATTACGTGACTACCTAACGGATTTGTTCCCAATTCTAGAGCTTGGTACGTCAGCTAAAATGCTATCGATTGTTCCACTAATGAACGGTGGCGGTCTGTTTGAAACAGGTGCTGGCGGTTCTGCTCCTAAGCACGTGCAACAAGTAGAGAAAGAAAACCACCTGCGTTGGGATTCTTTAGGTGAATTCTTGGCATTAGCGGCATCTCTAGAGCACCTAAGCGTAGTCACTGGCAATGCTAAGGCACAAGTTCTAGCTGACGCGCTTGATAAAGCGACGGGCGAGTTCCTAGATAAAAACAAATCTCCTTCACGTCGAGTAGGTGAGCTTGATAACCGTGGTAGCCATTACTACCTAGCAGCATACTGGGCTAAAGCGCTTGCTGAGCAAACGGTTGACGCTGACCTTGCTGCTGAGTTTGTAGGTGTGGCAAGTCAATTGGCTGAAAGTGAAGAAGCTATCGTTGCTGAGCTAAACAACGCTCAAGGTCCAGCAGGTGATTTAGGTGGTTATTACCTACTTGATGATGCATTGGTTTCATCACTCATGCGTCCAAGTTCAACACTGAACGCATTCATTGACGCATAGTGATTAGACTCACCGTTAGCAAATTATGGTCATGATTTACTAACGAGTTGCTTGGTATGACAGTTAAGTCATAGACCAATACAAAACGAAAGACGCTTTAACGATAACGTTAAAGCGTCTTTTTTGTTTATTCATAATGCTTTCCTAAACCTAAACCTAGACCTAGACCTAGACCTAGACCTAGACCTAGGGGCAAACATCGCTCGAGCGAATTGTACTGTGAGCAACGTTATAGCTTCTAGATCGAAAAACCGCTCATTTAATCCTGTATTAGAGGTATCAAATGAGCGGTTTCAATATTCTGCTTACCTGTCAGCCGTTAATTAGGACTGATGGAGGTCAACATGATTTGGCCATCGCCTATTTAGCGGCGCTGCCTTCTACAGGAACAACAGAGCTAGCGTGCGAGCCTTTAGGTCCACTTTCTACTTCATAGTCGACCTGCTGACCTGCCTTTAAGGTTCGATAACCTTCCATCTGTATTGTGGAGTAGTGCGCGAAAATATCGCCGTCTTCACCTTCTGGACAAATAAAGCCAAACCCTTTGGCATTGTTAAACCATTTTACTGTACCTGTAGCCATGCTATACATCCCTCATGCATTTTGTTACTAACGTTGTTATATCAATTGTTGTAAGTGCGATTGATATCATTCCTACCAACTAAAGAATTTCAGCTGATAGCTTGAATCTCATACATTGCTTACGGAAATTAACGCTACCCTGCGTAATTATTCCTTATTGTTCATTCTTAACGCGTATTACTCGATTTTGAATCTTGTTATAAAGTTGTATCAGAAAAACCTTTTAGCTCCAATGTAGCTAATGATTGAGCGCAGTCAATAGTAAATTGGTATAAAAGTGATCAATTTTAATAACAAATCACATTCGAGATTAACTGCAAACTATTAACTAAATAGTAACTTAGGGGTAATCTTATCGTTAGCATCAATAGTTATGGTGTCTTTTTAATCAATCACATATGTTAATCCTGTTAATAGAGATCTTTTATTTGCAGCGATGGAAATGGTGGATTAGGCTCAGTATAGAGGAATATTTTTTGGTACTGTTTCTCGGTGCAGTTTCTTAGTACACCGTAATGCGTGAATGTGGTAAATTTGAATGACGTAACACTCACGACTTCCGAAAAATAACTCTTAGCAAAGCGATATGAGCAGAAACTTTGAATGGGCATCTCCAGGCTCAGATTTACTGGAGAAAGAAGAGACAAAAGTAAAGCCACCGGCGATGTATAACGTTGTATTGAATAACGATGACTACACGCCTATGGACTTTGTAATCGAGATCCTAGAGCGATTCTTCTCACTAGATATCGAACAAGCAACGGAAGTGATGCTCAAGGTTCATTATGAAGGTAAAGCTATATGCGGCACATACAGTGCTGAAATAGCGGAAACAAAGGTAGCGCAAGTAAAGATGTACTCAAAGGAAAATGAGCATCCGCTACTATGTACAATGGAGCAAGTATAAATTGCTCGAACAACACTGTTGTTCCCTTAGGAGGTACTTATGCTAAATAAAGAATTAGAGACGAGTTTAAATGGTGCATTTGCTCGTGCGCGAGACAAGCGACATGAATTCATGACTGTCGAACACCTCCTACTAGCATTATTAGAAAATGATGCGGCCAAGGAAGCGCTCCAAGCTTGTCAGGCTGATCTCGATGCTCTTCGCAATGAGCTCGATATTTTTATCGATCAAACAACCCCACTTATCCCAGAAAGTGACGAGACTCGTGAGACTCAGCCTACACTGAGCTTCCAACGAGTACTTCAACGCGCTGTTTTTCATGTTCAGTCTTCAGGTCGTAGCGAAGTTACAGGTGCAAATGTACTTGTGGCTATTTTCAGTGAGCAAGAATCTCATGCGGCATATTTACTTAAGAAAAACGACATTAGTCGCTTAGATATTGTTAACTTTATTTCTCATGGCATTACCAAAGCCAGTAACGAAGGTGATAGTTCATCACCGTCTGATTCATTTGGTGGTGCAGAGAATGCAGAAGAAGCTAACTCTGAAGATCGTCTAGAAAACTTTGCAACTAACCTTAACGAAGTGGCGAAACAAGGTAATATCGACCCGCTTATCGGGCGTGATAAAGAGCTTGAGCGTACGGTTCAAGTTCTATGTCGTCGTCGTAAAAACAACCCTTTGTTAGTGGGTGAAGCGGGGGTAGGTAAGACCGCAATCGCTGAAGGTCTTGCATGGCGTATTGTTGAAGGTCAAGTACCTGAAATCATTCAGAGTAGTGTGATTTATTCTTTAGATATTGGTTCACTTCTAGCTGGGACCAAATACCGTGGTGACTTTGAGAAACGTTTTAAAGCGATTCTTAAGCAACTAGAGAAAGAAGAAGACGCAATCCTATTCATTGATGAGATCCACACCATTATTGGTGCAGGTGCAGCATCGGGTGGTCAGGTTGATGCGGCAAACTTAATTAAGCCACTACTAAGCAGCGGTAAATTACGTTGCATCGGCTCAACGACATACCAAGAGTACAGCAGCATTTTTGAGAAGGAGCGTGCTTTAGCTCGTCGCTTCCAGAAAATTGATATTATTGAACCATCGTTAGATGACACAACTAAGATTCTGATCGGTTTGAAGCCAAAATACGAAGCTCACCACGAAGTGCGTTACACCAACAAAGCGTTGCGTGCCGCTGTGGAGTTGTCAGCCAAATACATTAATGAACGTCACCTTCCAGATAAGGCAATTGACGTGATTGATGAAGCCGGCGCTCGTAGTCGTTTGGCACCAGCAAGCCGTCGTAAGAAAACGGTAAGCGTGGCTGATATTGAGTCAATGGTCGCGAAAATGGCTCGTATTCCTGAGAAGTCAGTATCATCTTCAGACAAAGATACGTTACAGAAACTGGATGACCGCATGAAAATGTTGGTATTCGGACAAGACCCTGCAATCGATGTATTGAGTGAAGCGATTAAGCTAACCCGTGCTGGATTGGGTGCAGACAATAAACCTGTTGGTTCATTCTTGTTTGCTGGTCCTACTGGTGTCGGTAAAACAGAGGTGACTGTTCAGCTGTCTAAGTTGATGGGTATTGAGCTTCTGCGCTTTGATATGTCTGAGTACGGTGAGCGTCACTCTGTGAGCCGCTTGATCGGTGCGCCTCCTGGTTATGTTGGTTACGATCAAGGTGGCTTACTAACTGATGCCGTAATCAAGAACCCGCACTCTGTTGTGTTACTGGATGAAATCGAGAAAGCTCACCCAGATATCTTTAACTTGCTACTGCAGGTAATGGATAACGGCACGCTAACTGACAACAATGGTCGCAAAGCGGACTTCCGCAACGTGATTCTAGTGATGACGACCAACGCAGGTGTGGCTGAAACCGAGAAGAAATCGATCGGCCTGATCCAACAAGATCATGCGCCAGATGCGATGGGCGAAATCAAGAAGGTATTTACTCCTGAGTTCCGTAACCGTCTTGATAATGTCATTTGGTTCAACAGCCTTGATCCAAGTGTGATTAACCAAGTTGTCGACAAGTTCATTGTTGAGCTTCAGGTTCAACTGGACGCTCGAGGCGTGTCTTTAGAAGTTTCTGAGGATGCTCGTCATTGGTTAGCTGAAAGAGGTTATGACAAGACTATGGGTGCGCGTCCTATGGGACGAGTGATTCAAGAGAAGCTTAAAAAGCCTCTTGCTAATGAGTTGCTGTTTGGTAGTTTGGTTGACGGCGGTACGGTTAAAGTATCCCTGATTAAAGACGATCTAGATTTCATCTATGTTGGTGCTAAAGAAGAGGTTATGCATTAAGCCTATTTCTTAACTGCTTAAGCTGTTGCTGACTGCTTATTGAGAGCGCGGTACAGCTAATCACGATAATAAACGCATGACTTCGGTTGTGCGTTTTTTCAGTTATAGAGTAGCTGAAACAAAGAGAAAGCTGTGGATTGGGGCTGAGGCACTGTTTGACCATAAACCGTTTATGCTGGCTTAACCTACGCATATACAAACAGCGATTGGTGACACTGTTATTGGTGGCACAATTATTAGGTAAAGTGTATTGCAGGGGAATGTTACGAGAGACTGAAGGTATTGTTGGGGCTCTTGGAGAGCTAACCGGGTGTTTCTTTAGTGTTTGTTTGGTCGATAAAAAACGGAGCATCAAGCTCCGCTTCTTATCGTATTCGGTAATTAAAAATTAACGAGCACGGAAGACGATGCGGCCTTTAGAAAGGTCGTATGGAGTCATCTCAACAGTTACTTTATCACCAGTAAGAATACGGATGTAGTTTTTACGCATTTTACCAGAGATGTGTGCTGTCACTACGTGACCGTTTTCAAGCTCAACACGGAACATCGTGTTTGGTAGAGTATCAAGGACCGTGCCTTGCATCTCGATTACGTCTTCTTTAGCCATCTAATCCTCTTTCGAAATTTGGCGGTTTTCAACGGCTTGATTGTGCCGTTAAAATCAAAATATGTAAAGTTGTCGCGTATTCTACCCTTGCCACCGCTGATTTACTAGCCTTTGATGACGTTGAAATCGTACTTTATAGTTCATCGCAGGACATTCATCGATTTGATAACCCAAATATAACCACTGCTTCTGTTCTTTCTGGGCGTGCTGGATTTGAAACAGAACACCTAGTGTTCCCATAGAGATGTCGATATCAGGATCGAAGAAGGTATAAAATGCGCTTGTGCAGTGAGACATCACATCAGTGACGGCGATGCCGACTAACTGGCTATCATCATAGATGTGCATGAACTTTGTGGCAAGCCATTCATTTTTAGAGAATTGTAGAAACTCTTCTTTTTTGGGGGGATACATGGTTCCGGAACGGTGACGAGCGGTTATATAGCGACTATATAAGTCAAACCAGTTGTCATCCATCTCGTCTTTCAATTCCCAACGTAGTGATTTGGCTTTGTTGAGGATTCGTCGTTGGCTTTTGGAAAACTTGACCTCGGGAATCGAGAGGCGAATCGCTTGGCACGCGGAGCAATTATCGCAATGTGGCTTATAAATGGTCGCTCCACTGCGGCGAAATCCGTTGGCGAGCAGAACTTCATAATTATCTGAAGTATGCATGTGTTCATCAAGCGTGACCGCCACTCTTTCTTGAAGATGTGGCAGGTAGCTGCAAGCATGGTTATCGGTCAATCCAATTCTGATTTGTTGTAAATCTGAACTCATGAAGGCGTTCCCTCTAGCCATTGTGATTTAAAACATCCATCGCTAAGTTGATTTTCTTTAAGTATTTTCAAAGCACTAAGGAACTCATCTCTTTCTACTTCGATAGCGCCCAAGGATTCCAAATGAGGGTTCATGACTTGGCAATCGATGAGCTTTCCTCCGAATCGTGTAAAGTGTTCACAAAAGTACCAAAGTGCAATTTTAGAGGCATTGGTCTTCAGACTAAACATCGATTCACCACAAAAGACTTGGCCTCTTTGTAAACCGTAAAGTCCGCCGATAAGCTCGTCTCCTTGCCAAACCTCAACGGAGTGGCAGAAGCCTAATGAAGAAAGTTCGCGGTACGCTGACTGCATGTCACCGTTTAGCCAAGTTTCTTCTTCGGGTCTTAGCGAGGAGCAGTAGCCAATCACTTTGTCTGTCGCTTGGTTGATGCTGACACGGTAATTATGCTTTCTTTGAAACTTTTTAAGACTTTTTGACGGTTCGAATGTCTTAGGATTAAATACCGCTCGTGGTGCTGGGCTCCACCAAAGTATAGGCTCCCCTGGGCCGTACCATGGAAATATACCTTGGCTATAAGCGTTTAAAATTCGCATGGGTGACAAATCACCACCGAAGGCGAGCAGGCCGTTAGGTTCATCAAGCGCGTCGAAAGGCGAAGGAAACTCTATACTAGTAGTATCAAGTTCGGTTAGGTATATAGTCATAAGTACCGCGTTACAGATTAATCACTGACCAAGAGGTCTTTAGGAGTTTTACCATGAAAAAGTTGCTTTGGATTTTACTTGTTTTGCCCATGTTGGCAAATGCAGCTTACAACAGAAACCAAGCTCGACCAGTCAATGAGGTCGTTTATGGTGAGATTGACACAGTCAGATACATTACCCAACAAGAGATCGTAGAGTCGAAAGCGAATGGTTGGGAAACCTTGTTAGGTGCGGCTATTGGTGGCTTGATAGGTAATCAATTTGGTGGCGGTACCGGCAAAGAAGTCGCAACGGCCGTCGGTGCTGTGGCGGGCGCCGGGATTGCTCGCAATCGAGGTAACACACAATACAAAGTGGAATATAAGCTCGTCGAGTTATTGGTTAAAACTAAAGATGATAAGTTGGTTAACATCATTCAAGACGTCGATAACTCGATGTTGTTTAACCGAGGTGATGATGTGCGAATTCTCTATTTTTCAGATGGCGTTCGAGTTGATCTAGTGTACTAGTATGCAAATGTGTTTGGTTGGCTAATTAATCGCCTTTATCGAGGGGATTAGCTCTGGAGTTCATTGGAAAAGTTCGTTAGTCTGCAAGTACGAAGAATTATTCATCACCCGAAAATAAATACGCGCCAGTGACTTCGGGTGGTACAAGGACTATAAGATTTAATGGAAAGCCTTACGTTACAACCAATTCAAAAAGTGAGCGGGGAAGTTAATCTACCTGGCTCAAAAAGTGTTTCCAACCGTGCACTTCTTTTGGCTGCACTTTCAACGGGAACCACGCGCCTAACAAACTTACTAGACAGTGATGATATTCGCCATATGCTGAATGCTTTGACGCAATTAGGTGTTGATTATCAGCTGTCTGCAGACAAAACCGTCTGTGAAGTGACGGGTGTGGGTGGTGCATTCTCAAGTGACAAAGCCCTAGAGCTTTTCTTAGGCAATGCGGGTACGGCGATGCGCCCGCTGGCTGCTGCACTTTGTTTGGGGCGTGGTGAATATGTTCTGACTGGCGAGCCTCGCATGAAAGAGCGACCAATCGGTCACTTAGTGACTGCACTGCAAGAAGCCGGCGCCGACGTTGAATACCTAGAAAACGAAAATTACCCACCATTGAAGATCACGGGTACTGGCCTTAAAAGCGGTACGGTTTCAATCGATGGTTCTATCTCTAGCCAATTCTTGACGGCATTTTTGATGGCTGCGCCTTTAGCTGAAGGTGAGGTAACAATCAAAATTGAGGGTGAATTGGTCTCTAAACCTTACATCGATATCACGCTACACATTATGAAACAATTTGGTGTGGATGTGATCAACAACGATTACCAAGAGTTCGTAATTCCGACTGGGCAATCTTACTCAGCACCGGGTGATTTCTTGGTTGAGGGTGATGCATCATCTGCGTCATACTTCCTTGCAGCCGCAGCGATTAAAGGCGGTGAGATTAAAGTAACGGGTATTGGTAAAAACAGTATCCAAGGTGATATCCAATTCGCTGATGCGCTTGAAAAAATGGGTGCTGAAATTGAATGGGGTGACGATTACGTTATCTCTCGTTGTGGTGAGCTGAAAGGCATTGATATGGACTATAACCATATCCCAGATGCAGCGATGACTATCGCAACGACAGCTTTGTTTGCTAAAGGTACAACTGCAATTCGTAATGTTTATAACTGGCGTGTGAAAGAGACAGATCGCTTAGCGGCGATGGCGACAGAGCTTCGTAAAGTTGGCGCAGAGGTCGAAGAGGGTGAAGATTACATCATCGTTAACCCTGTTGCTCAACTGACACATGCGGCGATCGATACCTATGATGATCACCGTATGGCGATGTGTTTCTCGTTGGTGGCGTTGAGTGATACACCTGTGACAATTAATGATCCAGGTTGTACTTCAAAGACTTTCCCTGACTACTTCGACAAGCTGAAAATGCTGAGTCAATAAAAATGCTAAGCATATAACGGTCCAGGAAGTAAAAAAGCTTGCCTAAATGGCAAGCTTTTTCGTTATTGCTGAAGCGTAAATTCTTTTGAAAGATGGTGCGCTAAGTATTTAAACATGTTAAATACTGCGGTTGTATTCTCTGTCGGCATTCCATTGCTGTCTAAGAAGTATTCACCTTTGAAGATGAGGACATCGTCTTTTTCTACTACGCTGTTTGCGCGCATGCCTTCAATGTAGTCATCATGTGATTGGATAATTTGGTTTGCGATAAGCAGTAAATCAAATTCTGCTATTACTTTCTTTGTCATGAGTTTATCTCTGATAACTGAATATAACGTTGAGTTTATGGTGTCGAACTAGAAATTCAATGATTTCACAACCGATTAAGAGAGTCTTTTCAAACATCCACAATTTATTTTGTGATTTACGGCAAAAATAATTGAATGGGGCTCGCGTTAGATTCGCGGACAAGCTTAGTATGAGCCCGTTTAGACGTAATGCCTGATGAATAGGCTCTTGCAAGTATTCTTAGTGAGTACTTTATAGCTTCTTTATATTGTGCCCCTTTTCTCTATGAGTCGTCGAATTGTCGAGCGATCAGATCCAATTTTGAAAAAAGCGGTTGATCTTCTAGTAATCTCGCACAATAGTAAAAAAAGAAGCAATGAATTTAGAATATCATGCGTAAAAGCCCACAAGCTAAATTGTTGGTGCTGAAGCATCGTGATTAAGGACGTTAGAGTCAATATGGGTAAATCGCTCGTTATAGTGGAGTCGCCAGCCAAGGCTAAAACTATCAATAAATATCTTGGCAAAGACTTTGTCGTTAAGTCGAGTGTAGGTCACGTACGTGATTTACCAACGGCGGGTCAAAGTACTGGTCAAAAGGCTGCTGCAGTTTCAACCAAGGGTATGAGCCCAGAAGATAAAGCTCGTATCAAGAAAGAAAAAGATCGCAAAGCTCTCATTAAAAAGATGGGTATCAACCCATATCAAGAGTGGGAAGCGAACTACCAAATTTTACCTGGTAAAGAAAAAGTTGTTGCTGAATTGCAAAAACTGGCTGAGAACGCAGACCATGTTTATCTCGCAACCGATTTGGACCGCGAAGGAGAAGCTATCGCATGGCACCTTCGTGAGATCATCGGTGGTGATGAAACGCGATACAAGCGAGTGGTTTTTAACGAAATCACTAAAAATGCTATTCAACAAGCTTTTGAAACTCCAGGTGAGCTGAACATTGATGGTGTAAACGCACAACAAGCACGACGTTTTATGGACCGTGTTGTTGGCTTTATGGTGTCACCACTGCTTTGGAAGAAAGTAGCACGAGGCCTATCCGCTGGCCGTGTTCAATCAGTCGCTGTAAAACTACTGGTTGAGCGCGAGCGCGAGATCAACGCTTTTATCCCCGAAGAGTTCTGGGATGTGCATGCTGATACCAAAACAGCAGACAAAACAGATTTCAGACTGCAAGTCGCTCAGAAAGACGGTGTTGCGTTTAAACCTGATAATGAAGCGCAAACACAAGCTGCAGTTAGCGTTTTAGAAAAAGCTCAATACGAAGTATGTAAACGTGAAGACCGCCCAACTAAGAGTAAGCCGTCTGCCCCTTACATCACGTCTACGCTGCAACAAGCGGCGAGTACGCGTCTTGGTTACGGCGTGAAGAAAACCATGATGTTGGCTCAACGTTTGTATGAAGCGGGTTACATCACTTATATGCGTACTGACTCAACCAACTTGAGTTCAGAAGCTGTAGAAGCCGCTCGTGAATACATTGGTTCTGAGTACGGCGCGCAATATCTTCCACCTAAAGCACTTGTATACGGCAGCAAAGAGGGCGCTCAAGAGGCCCACGAAGCGATTCGTCCTTCAAGTGTAGATGTTAAGTCGGAAGACCTAAACGGCGTAGACGCAGACGCACACAAGCTATATTCACTGATTTGGAATCAATTCGTTGCTTGTCAAATGACACCTGCGCAATACGATTCAACGACAGTAAGCGTTAAAGCGGATGAGTACACGTTAAAAGCGAAAGGCCGTATTCTTAAGTTTGACGGTTGGACTCGCGTTCAACGTCCAATGGGCAAAAATGAAGATACTATTCTTCCTGCTGTACAGGTTGGTGAAAAGCTAGACTTAATCGCACTCGACCCTAAACAGCACTTCACTAAGCCACCAGCACGTTTCACTGAAGCTGCGCTGGTTAAAGAGCTTGAGAAGCGCGGTATTGGTCGTCCTTCAACTTACGCATCAATCATCTCGACGATTCAAGATCGCGGCTATGTAAAAGTTGAACAGCGCCGTTTCTATGCTGAGAAGATGGGTGAAATTGTTACTGACCGTCTAGATGGCAGTTTCAATGATCTAATGAACTATGACTTTACTGCTCGTATGGAGCAGAAGTTAGACCAAATTGCAGAAGGCGAAGCAAGCTGGAAAGGCGTGCTAGATAACTTCTTCGAAGACTTTACTGGCGATTTGGAAAAAGCGGATTTAGACGAAGACGCTGGTGGCATGAAGCCAAATCATATCGTAGAAACCGATATTGAGTGTCCAACTTGTAGCCGTAAAATGGGTATTCGTACAGCTTCGACAGGCGTATTCCTAGGTTGTTCTGGTTATGCACTTCCACCAAAAGAGCGTTGTAAGACAACAATCAACCTTGGTGATGAAGAAGGTATTATCAACGTTCTTGAAGAAGACGTTGAAACAGCAGCACTTCGAGCGAAAAAGCGTTGTCCTATTTGTGAAACGGCAATGGATGCTTATCTGATTGATGATAAGCGTAAGATGCACGTGTGTGGTAACAACCCTAACTGTGAAGGTTATGTGGTTGAACATGGCGAATTCAAAGTCAAAGGCTACGATGGTCCACTTGTTGAGTGTGACAAATGTGGTTCTGACATGGTTCTGAAGAACGGTCGTTTCGGTAAATACATGGACTGTACGAGTGAAGATTGTAAGAACACTCGTAAGATTCTGAGAAATGGCGAAGTAGCGCCACCTAAAGAAGACCCAGTGCATTTTCCTGAACTTCCATGTGAAAACTCAGATGCGTACTTCGTACTTCGTGACGGTGCTTCTGGTCTATTTATGGCAGCGAGCAACTTTCCTAAATCACGTGAAACACGTGCGCCATTAGTGGAAGAGCTGGTACGTTTTAAAGACCGTATTTCACCTAAATTCCAATACCTGACATCAGCACCAGTTGCTGATCCTGATGGCAAGCCGACAGTCGTTCGTTTTAGTCGTAAGACCAAAGAGAACTACGTTCGTACTGAAGCGGATGGTAAACCATCTGGTTGGACTGCGTTGTACATCGATGGTAAGTGGGAAATTACGGATAAACGTAAAAAGCCTAAAGAGAAGTAACTGAACGTTATTTGAAAAAAAACAGCCATTAGGCTGTTTTTTTTTGACCAAAATACGACTAATTATGCAACTGGTTGATTTGGTGTATTGATTGCGAGAATTTATTAAATTCACAGGGTAAAATAAATGGAGATGATTAATTATATCTTCTTATGCAACTTTAACGAGAATGTAACTTAATTCAAATATTGTAACTCAAAGATCAGTGTTTAGTTGTATACCTGATGTGTGACGGGTGTTAATGTAATGTTTCGCCCGCACGGTGTAGTGTGAGCTGCTTTAAGTCTTAGGAAAGCAATCAGCTTACATAGCACAGAATGGCGTATTAAAAATTGAAATCGACCGAAAAGTCGATAACGTATATAAAACCAAGTGCAAAGAATAGTGCACGCATAACAACGTTTGGCTTAGGATATTGTCACTGTATGTGAATGAATATTCGTTAAGTACCGAAATAAGTGTTAGTGCTCATCCCCCAGAGGAAGACACCTCTACGAGTACTGACATCGACAAGCTATAGATATATGGAGAATAAAATGGCTGGTGTATTGGGAATGATTCTTGCTGGTGGTGAAGGCTCTCGCTTAAGACCTTTGACTGAATCTCGCAGCAAACCCTCGGTTCCTTTCGGTGGTAGTTACCGCTTAATTGATTTCGCTTTGAACAACTTCGTTAATGCTGATCTTATGAAGATCTACGTATTAACACAATTTAAGTCACAATCTCTGTTCCACCACATGAAAAAAGGTTGGAATATCAGTGGCATCACAGATCGTTTTATCGACCCAATTCCTGCGCAAATGCGTAAAGGAAAGCGTTGGTATGAAGGCACAGCAGATGCTATCTACCAAAATATGGGTTTTATGGAGCTGGAAGAGCCAGATCAAGTCTGTATTTTTGGTTCTGACCATATCTATAAAATGGACATCAAACAAATGCTTGATTTCCATAAAGAAAAGAAAGCAGCGTTAACCGTCTCTGCACTGCGTATGCCGCTTGCTGAAGCATCAGAATTCGGTGTTATCGAGGTGGATGCTGAAGGCCGCATGATTGGCTTTGAAGAGAAGCCTGCAAATCCGAAGTCGATTCCAGGAGACCCAGAGTCAGCGCTCGTTTCAATGGGCAACTACGTGTTTGAAGCGAAAGAACTTTTTGCTGAACTAACGGAAGATGCAGATAAACCTGAATCTTCACATGACTTTGGGAAAGACATTATTCCAAACATGTTCCCACGCGGTGATGTGTTTGTTTATGATTTCAGCACCAACCGCATTACTGGTGAGAAAGAAGAAGTTTACTGGCGCGATGTAGGTACGATTGATGCGTACTGGCAAGCACATATGGACCTTCTTAAGAAAGATGCACCATTCTCGCTATACAACCGTAAATGGCCTCTACACACTTACTATCCGCCACTACCACCAGCTACATTTACTGACTCGGCTAATGGTCGAATTCAGATCATTGATAGCCTTGTGTGTAGCGGTAGTTACGTACGTGGTTCGCGTATTGAAAAGAGTGTATTAGGCTTCCGAAGCAATATCGCATCAGCGTGTGATATTAGTGAGAGTATTTTATTAGGTGATGTGAAGGTGGGCGAGGGTTGTATACTTCGTCGCGTTATCATTGATAAAGATGCAGACATCGCACCAGGCACTCAAATTGGTGTAAACCTGACAGAAGATAAAAAGCATTACCACGTATCTGACGATGGTGTAGTTGTTATTTCTAAAGGAGCACGAGTTGGTTACTAAAACTCTCTCGGTACTTTTTGTAGCGTCTGAAGTTGAAGGCTTGATTAAAAGTGGTGGCTTGGCTGATGTAGCCAAGGCACTGCCGAAAGCGTTACAAACACTCGAACAGGACGTTCGAGTGACTATCCCCGCGTATAGAAACATTCCAAACATTGATGAAGCCGAAGTCATTTTATCGACCGAGCTCGATCATTGGCCTCATACCGCTTACCAAGTCAAAAAACTGAGTGTAGAAGGTGTTCAAGTTTTTGGTATCGAATGTGCCAAATATTTCGACCGTCCAGAAATGTACGCAGAAAATAATCAAGCTTACTCAGATAACGGAGAGCGTTTCTCGTTCTTCAGTGCAGCCTGCCTTGATATGCTTCCTAAGCTTGGCTTCCAACCTGATATCATTCATGCAAATGACTGGCATACAGGCTTTGTTCCTTTTTTGCTTAAATCACGTTATCAACAACATGATTTCTTTGAAAATACGCGCAGTGTTATCTCAATTCACAACGCAGTTTTCAAAGGTGTGTTCGCATACGATGAACTGCAATTTCTACCAGAAATGCATAGCTACAATGTGCCTGAAGCTTCAGTGAGTGACACGCATGTCACAATGCTGAGAGCCGGCGTGATGTGTGCTGATAAGGTGAACGCAGTAAGTCCAACGTATGCCGAGGAGTTGAAAACGGAATTAGGCAGTCATGGTATGGCAGCAGAATTCCAGTACAGATCCGCGGATCTTTTTGGCATTTTGAATGGTTGTGATTACGGAGCTTGGAACCCGGAAACGGACGCTTTCCTTCCTCGTAAATTCAAAGCGACAAAGCACAGCATGGTTCGTGGGAAGTCAGCTTGTAAGCAAAAACTGCAGCAAGATGTTGGCCTCCCCGTCACCGATTGTGCGGTTTATGGCATGGTTTGTCGTTTGACTAATCAGAAAGGTGTTCATTACTTACTGCCTATCATCGAACAGTTTTTGAAAAACGATCTTCAGATCGTGATTGTCGGTACTGGTGATCCAGTTTTAGCGAGTCAGTTGAAAGAGCTGTCGGCACTTCACTCAGATAAGTTCTCGTTTGTAGAAGCGTATAATAATGAGCTTGCGCACTTAGTTGAAGCGGGTTCTGATTTCTTCTTGATGCCTTCGGAGTTCGAACCTTGTGGCTTAAACCAAATCTACAGCATGGCTTACGGTACGTTACCGATTGTTCGCTCTGTGGGCGGTTTAAAAGACAGTGTGAATGATTACGATCAGGATCCCGAGATAGCGACCGGCTTTGCTTTTGAAGAGCCAACACCGCAAGCGTTACTGGCAGTATTGCATCGTTCATTACTACTTTATGCACAAAACCCCGCTGAAATTAAGCGTGTTCAACTTTACGCGATGCAACAAGATTTTAGTTGGGAAGATGCGGCAAAAGAATATCTTACGATGTACCATTCTGCATTTTAAAGTGCTGAATTAGCTGTAAAATAAGCTGATGTATAACAACTGAACTTAATAGTAGAAGGCGCTCTGATAGTAGAGTGCCTTTTTGTTTTCTGGTCAGATCACATCACGTTTAGGAAGAGAAAACTTGCAAACTCATTTTAGTCAGGTAGAAAAGGTGGGGTAGGTATTCACATGACTAATGTTAGGTTTGACACTATTATCACTTAAATTTCTTGATTGCGTGATATCCTTAGCCATCGCCTTGTGATGAGGCAGAGCACCATTCCAATAATTAAAGCGATAGGTATGTCTGAGAGTTTACTATTTCATAAAACATTTACTCACCCTACGAGCGATGAGTGGGTTGTATTTGTGCATGGCGCAGGAGGCAGTTCCTCCATTTGGTTTAAGCAGATCAAAGCGTATAAACAGCACTTCAACTTACTTCTCATTGATCTGAGAGGGCACGGTAAATCAGACAATATACTTAAAGGGCTGATTTCGAATCGTTATACGTTCAAATCGGTGACGCTTGATATTCTTAAAGTGTTAGACCATCTTAAGATCCGTTCTGCACATTTCGTTGGCATGTCTTTGGGCACGATTATTGTGCGTAACGTTGCCGAGTTAGCGGCTGGCCGTGTACGTTCAATGGTACTGGGTGGCGCTGTCACTAAGCTAAATATTCGCTCTCAAGTGTTAATCAAGTTGGGTAACCTCAGCAAGCACATCATTCCTTACATGTGGTTATACAGCCTTTTTGCTTATGTTGTGATGCCACAAAAAAGCCAAAAAGAGTCTCGTCATCTTTTTATCCGCGAAGCCAAAAAATTGTGCCAAAAAGAGTTTAAGCGCTGGTTTATCTTAACGGCTGATGTAAACCCCTTGATGAAATATTTTAAAGATAGAGAGCTACCAATACCGACTTTGTATTTGATGGGCGAACGCGACTACATGTTTATTAAGCCTGTAAAAGAAATGGTCGCAGCGCATGAGTCGAGCGAGCTAGTAGAGATTCCGAATTGTGGGCACGTATGTAACGTGGAAAACCCTGAAGAGTTTAACCAGCGTTCGATTGCGTTTATTCAAAAACAAATTCAGTGATTTTCTAGGCGTGAAATCAAAGATGATGATTTAATCGAATTGAAATAAAAACGGGAAGCTAACTTTAGCTTCCCGTTTTTATTTGGAGGAGGTATCTGACCGAGTTGTTATATAAGGTCGTTGGAGCCACTTTACCTTTCAAAACCTGCTATTCAGGTGAAGCAGCACCGCACTGCCAACAAGAACCGAATTGTGCTTCGTTGACTTCATGACATTCTCCGCAACGCCACTCTTCATAAATGATCGAATCTTGCTGTTTCTGGTAGTCATTAACAACTGCCCGGGCTTTGCTCGCCAATTCTGGCTCATATAACCATACGTAAGGGTCAGTTTCTTCGGTAAATGGGATTTCCCCTTTCAAACCGAATAACCCTTCACCACGAACTTCACACGCAATATTCACACTTTCTAGTAATCCACAGATGATGTGGGCTTCTGTCGGATTCGATGCACTGAAGATTTTCATTGAGATAGAACCTTATCTGGCTATATGCGTTATTTAGCTATTATAAGTATACGTTATTCAGTTATTCAGTTATTCAGTTATATACGTTATTCAGCCACAGGTGCTGAGCGAAATTTATTCATCAGCCATTTAGCAATGATTGGGAATACACCCAGTAAGGCAAATGACAAAAGTACTGAAGGAGACACGATACCCGAAAGTGAATCAATTTCCGCGAGTTGAGTACCAGCATTCAAGAAAACAGCAGTACCCGGTAACATCCCTATTTGACTCGTAATGTAGTAACGACTCACGGACATCGGTGTTAGACCCATCAACAGATTGATAAGGAAAAATGGGAATACAGGAATCAGACGCAGAGAAAACAAGTAAAATGCTCCGTCTTTTTCAACGCCCTTGTTAATCGTTGCTAATTTGTCACCAAATTTGGTTTGGATCCAGTCACGTAAAAGGTAGCGGCTACTTAAAAATGCGAGAGTTGCACCAATGGCACTGGCGAAAGAGACCAGCAGCAAACTATTCCAGAAACCAAATAGCGCAGCTCCTAACAAGGTCACAACAGCAGCACCAGGAATTGAGAAAGCAGTAATCATTACATATGCGACAAAATAGATAGCAGCGGCAGCAATGAAGTTGCTATCAATGTAGTCATTTAAAACGGCTTGTTGGGCCTTGGCATTTTCAAGCGTTAGGTATTGGCCGAAATTGACGCCTAACAAGACGATGGTTACGACCAACACAATACCCAATATCATTTTCTTACTCATTGATACTTCCTCTAAATTTTCAATGTATACCATTAGTATAGATAGACAGGCAAAGCATAGATTAACTTTCAGCAGATATAAAAAAAGCCGCAGTAAATGCGGCTTAGTTATATAGATAATTTGCACTGACAATGTTAATTGACGCGATTGATAAGCTCTTCACGACGCTGCTGCGGTATAACAGACCAATGTGTGCCATTGATCGCGCCTTCTAACGCCCAAAGTAGTTCAATACTGACAGAAGACGCATGTGATTCTTTGATGGCGTTAAATGCGTTTACAGAGCCAGATTCATATAAACGTTCTACGGAATCGATCCCTGCTTTTTTCAACATACGCTCAGTGGCGAGTCGAAGGTTGGGCAGATCTTTGAGTCGAGTAGGCTTAGCTGAAGATTGCTCAGCTTTTTCTTCTTTAGCAAAACCCAGAGACGTCGTTGCAAGCTGCAAGATTTTCTCTTGGTCTTGCCACAGGCCTTCAGGTAAAGCGAAATATTTAGTAACGACAGGGAAACCACGTTTTTTGTAGACGTACGGTTGAAACCCTTGTTGTTCGAACTGTTTCGTTGTGCATTTGTCTGCTCGTATGTGCAACTGGTCATTTACAACCAGAGCAAACATAGTGTCATCAGCAAAAAGACCGAAGCCACCAAACATCGAGCGTGATTTTATTTTTCCTAGGGATTCAAATAATTTCATTGAATCCTTTAGTATCGGTTTATCCATGTTATTTATCTCGGTGTATTTGAACTACGCCACCAAATAAGCAGGTCCGAGAGATTAGCAAAATGTTGCAATTAAATTGTCAATTAGCCGTAAATTACTAAATTATTAGTAATTACTGCATTTTGCCATCGGTAACCCCGCTACCATACCAACGAGTGGTTTAGGCCGGAAGCTTTGCGTCTCACTCTTTCAAGTGATTTGCCCTGTGCGTGACTGATTGAATAGAATAAAGTTTTTGTTGAATGAGGCTCACACTTGTTATTTCAAAATGTGATATTGCTTCAATTAATGATCTTTCCAGTATGATACCAGGTTCATTTATGTTGTTGATAAAAAAAGCGCACCTAAAGGTGCGCTTAATTATATTAAACTGAATTTATCAATTAATTTAACGTTTTAACTGTGCTTCGCTCAACAATTTCAGGGTGCATTTCGAACACACGCTTTTCATGGTCTTTATCTTTAATGCGTTCTAACAAAATTTCGAAAGCGTTCTTACCAACACGACGTTTGGGTTGGTGAACCGTTGTTAACGGCGGAGAGAAGTATTCAGCCAACTCGATGTTGTCATAGCCGATCACTGAAATATCTTCAGGGATACGAATTCCTTTCTCTTGCAACCTGCTCATTAGGCCAAGTGCCATCGTGTCGTTAAAACAGAAAACTGCCGTTGGGCGATCTACCATCTTAATGATTTTCTCTGCAGCAAGAACCGCAGTATCACACTCGAAGTTACCTTCAATGATCATGTTATCATCGGTGGCAATCTTAGCTTCGTTGAGTGCGCGTTTGTAACCCGCGATGCGTTCAACACATGCCGCTTTGTCTAAGTGGCCACTTAAACAAGCAATCTTGGAGTGACCGTGATCAATGAGGTATTTGGTCGCTAGGTAACCACCTTCCTCAGAGTTGTCGATGATCTTATCTGCTTGAGAACTCTCAGGACCCCAATCCATAATTACTTTAGGGATGTCAGCGTGACGGTCTAACATGCCTCTCAGTTCTTCAGTTAGGTCAGAACACATAACTAAGATGCCATCTACACGTTTCTCAGCAAGCATTCGAATGTAGTCACGTTGCTTCTCATAGATACCGCCCGTATTACACAGGATCAAAGTGTAACCTTGACGGTAGCAGTAGCTTTCAACACCATCGATAACTTCAGAGAAGAATAGGTTAGTTGATTGAGTAACTAGCATGCCGATAGTGCGGGTTGTATTGCACTTCAAACTACGAGCAACGGCACTTGGTGCATAGTTCAGTTCGTCTACGGCTTTATTTACTTTTTCTTGCGTCGCTTCTGCAACAAAGCGAGTTTTGTTGATTACGTGAGAAACGGTTGTTGTTGATACGCCTGCTAAGCGAGCGACATCTTTTATAGTGGCCATGGTTTTATCCTATTAGAAGCTACTTTCCCAAAGTACGGAATGAAGTAGCCGTTAAGCTACCTAACTAAGAGCTTAAATTTGTAGGGCTCTTTGGGTACTAAAGTGCTAAAAAACAAAAAACCGCTATTGAGCGGCTTGTCTTAACACCGAAATGCTCAAAACTATAATAAGCATAGCATTTCGTGAATGTTTCATATTTTATCGTTTGCGGTCACAATTTTAGACTGACTAGAAATTACTCGCAATAAAATTCACCCGGAAATCCGGGTGAATTGTCACATTCTTCTGAATTTATTTAACGAGTCATCCAATAAGCTTATTCACCAGCGAGGTATTGGGTGTCCAATTTGCAGAATGCAAGTAGCAGAGATGAGACTGAAGCGTAGAAACCGAATTCGTCAACGTCATGACATTTAACGTTGAACTTTGGTACCCAAGTAAGAAGTTGTTGCTCGATAAATTGCTGTTGAACAATGAACGATTTTTCTAGCTCTTCTTCAAGCTCAGTTTCATTAGAACGGATGATCAAGTTGCCAAGGAAGTCGAGTTCGATAGCGATGTGGTCAGCTGGTTCTTTTAGATCTTGGTTCACCACTAAGTTGTGCTTAGCCATGATCTCTTCCATATCTTTTGCTGGCTTATCATTCAAAAGGCCAGTCTCACCGATATACATAGAAGCGTAAGGAAGTGCGCCATGCTTATCTGTTTTTAAGAATAAGTCACAGAAGTCAGCAGACAATTCTAGTTGAGCATCTTCACGCGTTTGTAGGCGGTTTAGCGCATCCACTAGGCTATCGATCGCCGGCTTTAGTGTTTCATTTTCGCCTAAACCAGTTAGGAAAGAACGAATTTCAACAGAGTGGTAGTGATCGAGTTCTTCTTGAGTGATCTCTTTAGCGAATAAGCTTGATAGCCACCAGTATATTTCTGCTCTTTGCTCGTTGAACGCTTTCGTATCTTTCATTTCTTAGATCCTGATTTAGTCTTGTGGTGTTACTTATATGCATCTTGAAGTCACTAGTGCATAAGCACACCAAGGCTGAATAACAAGGTTATTTGCGAAACGCAAAGTTACTCGTTAGTAGTAATGCCTATATTGAATTGCGATGGACGATAAATAGCAAGGTTTAAGATTGTCTTGTATCAAAAAAGATCCATGTTTCTGGCTTTTATCTTGTGTACCACTAGAATTGTTACGAGTTATGAATAGAATAGTCACTGAAACTATTAAATAAGAAAAGTGGTGTAGATGAGCTATCACGTATTAGTCGTAGAAGATGATGTGGTAACCCGCAGTAAACTGGTCGGATACTTCCAGAACGAAGGTTACACAGTAAGCGAAGCAGAAAGCGGCGCTCAAATGAGAAACGTGTTAGAAGAAAACAACGTTGACCTCATTATGCTGGACATCAACTTACCAGGCGAAGATGGATTGATGCTAACTCGCGAATTACGCAGTCAATCAGACATTGGAATTATTTTAGTTACTGGACGCACGGATAGCATCGACAAAATCGTTGGCCTTGAAATGGGCGCTGACGATTACGTTACTAAACCCTTCGAACTTCGCGAGTTATTGGTTCGAGTTAAAAACCTACTTTGGCGCATTTCTGCCGCTCGTAAAACAGCAGCAGGTAAGGTTGAAGAGACTGAAGACGAATCTGTGGTTCGTTTTGGTGAGTGGACGTTTGATATCCCTCGTCGTGCGCTAAGCAAAAACGGCGAACCGGTAAAACTGACTAAAGCTGAATATGAACTGTTGGTTGCGCTCTCTTCTTATCCTAACCAGGTATTAAGTCGTGAACGCATTCTGAATATGATCAGTCACCGAGTGGATGCTCCAAACGATCGAACTATCGATGTGTTAATCCGTCGTATGCGTGCGAAGATGGAGTTTGACCCTAAGAATCCACAAATTTTTGTAACGGTTCACGGTGAAGGTTACATGTTCGCTGGTGATTGATTTCCTTTAGGAATGACTAATCAACAACGATATTTAAACGTAAAAAGCCGAGACATCATTGATGTCTCGGCTTTTTTATTGCTTAGCTTTTATTGTCTACGAACTGGAAACCTGCAAACTACTTGGTTAATCAGTCTTGCCTATCTGGCCGAGTCTACAGATAAGACTATTTCTACAGGTAAGACTATGTCTACTGATAAAATTCAGTTTACTGATTCGGTTGAGTTTATTGAGGCTGAGCCGCAGAAATACCACCGTCATCTTCAACTAAGCGAGATGTTTCAGGAACAACAATGGGTTCTTCAACGGTGTCATTGCTTGTATCAAGCCAATCACGCAGGCTTTGCCACATCAACCCCATTGTTTCGTGCCAGTAACGCTCAGTTTGCTCAAGGTAAAGAGCTTTAGGCATGTACTTATTCCAAGGTTCAACAATCCCTTCTTGTGCAAGGTAATTGGTTGGGGCTGGTAATGGCTTCATGCCAGCTGCATGGAATTCATTCAATGCGCGAGTCATATGGCTAGCGGAAGTTACCAGTACCATTCTTTTATTTTTAACGAACGCAGCGGCTTGTCGGGCTTCTTCCCATGTGTCTTTCGCTGTTTCAAGCAGAATGATATCGGGCTTTGCGACACCTAGAGCCAACGCAACTTTGGCCATCATTCTAGCATTGCTCACCTCAGTGCCTGCGCCATAGCCAGACAAAATGAGTTTTGCACCAGGGTAAAGGCGTAGAATACGAATCCCTTCACTTAAACGCATTAGACCGGTGCGACTAAGCTCTGATGTTGGTGGGATTTGGTCGTCTACGACGTGACCACTTCCGAGAACCATCACGTAATCGACGGTTTCATCGACAGGTAAAAAAGCGGTGTGTTGCCTTTCCATTGGCATTAAAAGTTGACTAGAAACTGGCTGGAAAGCGATTAGGAAAATACCACATAGGGCTGAAAGGGTGATTAGGCAACCCGTCTTCCTTTTGGTAGTAAACATCACTAGGGCTAAACCCAGAAAAGCGAGAATTAACATTGCTGGCAGTGGCATCAATAGCGAGGACACTACTTTTTTCAGCTCAAACATATCCGAATAGTCCGAAAAAACATCACTTAGTAGTAAAAAGAGACATCGCCTCTTTATTCCTGAAATTCCTGTGACAGAATAGCAGGCACGATAGGACATAATAACTCAAGTAGCCGTGACTGAAGACCGTAATTTCGACGATATTGCCCACAAATTTGCAAAAAATATTTACGGCTCTGACAAAGGAGAAATCCGTCAGATCATCGTATGGGAAGATTTAGAACAAGCTTTGAGCAAATTTGAGCAATCAGCTTCGCCGCTGCATGTGCTTGATGCTGGAGGCGGCCTTGCGCAGATGTCGCAAAAAATTGCGTCGCTTGGGCATAACGTTTCTCTTTGTGACCTCTCTTCTGAAATGCTGAAGCTAGCAGAAGAAAGTATCAGTGAAGCGGGTTTGCTAGAGCAGTATCGGTTTATTCATTCTCCGGTCCAAAAAGTAGCAGAGCACCTTGAAGGCCAAGTTGATTTTGTGATGTTTCATGCCGTAATGGAATGGCTCGCAGATCCTAAAGAGGCGCTTGATTTATTACTGGAACAAGTAAAACCCGGTGGTGTTGCCTCGATAATGTTTTACAACCACCACGGATTAGTCCTGAAAAATGTGATTTGTGGCAACATTCCTCATGTATTGAATGGGATGCCACATCGAAAACGGTTTAAGCTGCAACCACAAAAAGGCTTGAAGCCAGAAGAGGTTTATCAATGGATAGAAGACGCCGGTCTAGAAATCTGTGGTAAATCAGGCATTCGTTCCTTCAGTGACTACATAGGTAATATGGAGTACATGGGCGATTACCAATTTGAAGATGTATTGGAACTAGAAAAACAGCTATGTCGCCAAGAGCCATATCTGTCGCTAGGCCGTTATATTCACGTTTGGGCTCAAAAACCTGCGCAATAACAGCGGTGAATGTGGTAAAAGAAGCCACAACATGCGCTATGCAATCGTAATAAGCCCGCGTCATAAAGAAATAGGCGTCATATCTAATACGTTCGATATGACGAAGAACAGTAACAGGAACCACAATGAGTGAAATGACTCAAACTGCCGAAGAGCAGCCAATTGATGAGTTGGTGGGCTGGGTCAAGCAGCATGATTTTTCATTAAACTTGCCACCAGAGCGCTTAGCATTTTTGATTGCTATCGCAGTACTAAGCAATGAAAGGTTCGATGAAGAGTTGGGCGAAGGTGAACTGCACGATGCATTTACCATTGTCACTCGACTGTTTGAAGATACTGGCGAAGCGTCTGCGTTTCGTGCCAACAATGCCATCAATGAGCTAGTTAAACAGAAGTTGATCAGCCGCTTTACCAGTGAAATCACCGATGGTGCGAGCATATACCGCTTATCACCGTTGGCCGTTGGTATCTCTGATTATTACTTACGTCACCGTCAGTTCTCTAAATTAAAACTGTCTATTCAGCTTTCTATGGTTGCCGATGAGATGGCAAAAGCCATTGAAGCTGCGCAGAAGGGCGGAACTCCGGGGCATTGGAAAAAGAACGTTTACGGCGTGCTCAAATATTCAGTTGGTGAAATTTTCGATCAGATTGATCTTAACCAACGTGTTATGGATGAGCAGCAACAAACCGTTAAGCAGCAAATTGCCGACCTTTTAAATAAGGACTGGCGAGAAGCGATCAATAACTGTGAAGCTTTGCTATCAGAAACTTCTGCGACGCTAAAAGAATTGCAAGATACCTTGCAAGCGGCGGGTGATGAACTGCAAACACAGATCCTCGATATTCAAGAAATTGTTTACGGTGATGATGAACTCGAGTTCGTTGGCGAAACCCTGTTCGGTTTGCAAATGAAGCTTGACCGAATCACCAGTTGGGGTCAGCAAGCAATCGACTTGTGGATCGGCTACGACCGCCACGTTCACAAATTTATCCGTACCGCTATCGATATGGATAAAAACCGTGCCTTTAGCCAGCGCTTGCGTCAGTCAGTCACAGACTACTTTGATGCGCCTTGGTTATTGACTTACGCCGATGCTGAGAAGCTGACCGATCTTCGTGATGAAGCGCTCGTGCTTCGTGATGATGAAGTGATGGGACAAGCGCCAATCGACGTTGAGTACGAAGAATTTGAGCAAGTGAATGATCTGCTTTCAGAACGAATTGCAGAGATGTTAAAAGCTCACAAACAGCAAGGCGCGCCAATTGACCTTGGCCTTGTGCTACGCGATTACCTCGCAGCACACCCTCGCACACACCATTTTGATTTAGCCAGAATTGTTGTCGACCAAGCCGTGCGCTTAGGTTACTCAGAGTCTGACTATCAGGCTATTCAGCCGGATTGGCAGGCAATCAACGATTTCGGTGCAAAGGTACAAGCAAATGTCATTAACAAGTACTGATGATTACATGCCAGAGAAACTGGTAAAAGCGATAGCGAACCCGTTGTTCCCTGCGCTAGATAGCATGCTGCGTTCAGGTAAGCATGTTTCAACAGAAGACCTAGACAACCACGCGTTGCTTGCTGATTTCGAAGTGGAACTTCAGCATTTTTACCAACGTTATAATACGGAACTGGTAAAAGCGCCGGAGGGTTTCTTCTACCTGCGTCCGCGTTCTACATCTCTGATTGGCCGTAGTGTGTTGTCTGAATTAGACATGCTGGTTGGTAAGGTGTTGTGTTTCTTATACCTAAGCCCAGAACGTCTTGCTCATGAAGGTATCTTCACCAATCAAGAACTGTTTGATGAATTGATGTCGTTAGCGGATGAGAAAAAGCTCATGAAGCTAGCAACGAACCGCGCATCTGGTTCTGACTTAGACAAAGAAAAGCTCTTTGAAAAAGTACGTACTTCTTTGCGTCGTTTACGCCGTATCGGCATGCTGATTGCGATTGGTGAAACCGGCAAGTTCCGTATCAGCGAAGCGGTATTCCGCTTTGGCGCTGACGTTCGTGTTGGCGACGATATGAAAGAAGCGCAATTACGTCTTATCCGTGATGGTGAAGCTGTGGTTCATACCCAAGAGCCTAACCAGGGTAGCTTGTTGAATGAAGAACAAGCGGAAGCTGTATCAGAACTAGAACTAGACGTAGATGAAAACGGTCAACAAGACATTTTTAATGATCAAGCCGGCTTTGACCTTGAGTCAAACGATGGCGAACAAACAAAAGTAGAAGGTGAAGCATGATTGAAAGAGGTAAGTATCAATCATTAACCATGATCAACTGGAACGGCTTCTTTGCGCGTACTTTTGATATTGATGGATTGGTTACAACGCTTTCTGGCGGTAACGGTGCGGGTAAGTCGACCACAATGGCGGCATTCATCACTGCACTGATCCCTGACCAAAGCCTTCTGCATTTCCGTAACACAACGGAAGCGGGCAGTTCACAGTCATCACGTGATAAAGGCCTTTACGGTAAACTTCAGCCGGGCGCATGTTATGCCGCGCTAGATGTGGTGAACTCTCGTAATCAGCGTCTACTGTTTGCAGTAAAACTGCAGCAAGTAGCGGGTCGTGATAAGAAAGTAGACATCAAACCGTTCGTAATCCAAGGCCTTCCAAGCCATGTGAAACCAACGGATGTATTGATTCAGAATGTTTCAGACAGCCATGCTCGCGTATGCCAGCTGAACGATGTTAAAGCGGCGGTTGCACAATACGAAGGTGCGCATTTTAAAGCGTTTTCTTCGATTGTTGATTACCACTCACAGATGTTTGAATACGGTGTGGTACCGAAGAAACTGCGTAACAGCAGCGACCGTTCTAAGTTCTACCGCTTAATTGAAGCATCACTTTACGGCGGTATTTCTAGTGCGATTACGCGTTCTCTGCGTGATTACCTTCTACCGCAAAATGGTGGCGTGAAGAAAGCATTCCAAGATATGGAATCAGCACTGCGTGAAAACCGCATGACGCTAGAAGCGATCAAAACGACTCAGTCGGATCGTGACTTGTTCAAGCACTTGATCACTGAATCTACGAACTACGTGGCAGCAGATTACATGCGCCATGCCAACGATCGTCGCAACAAGCTTGATCAAACTATGAAATTCCGTGGTGAACTGTTTGGTTCTCGCGAAACCTTGCTTGATCAAAACAACTTGTTGAACCGCGTTCAAGAAGAGCTTGAGCTGTTGGTCGATCAAGAATCGGCACTAGAGCAAGATTATCAAGCGGCTTCGGATCATCTTCAATTGGTTCAAACTGCACTTCGTCAGCAAGAGAAAATTGCTCGCTACAGTGAAGATCTAGAAGAGCTGAATGAGCGTCTAGAAGAACAGATGATGGTAGTTGAAGAAGCTCAAGAGCGAGTACTTCTTGCTGAAGAGCAGGCAACCATTACTGAAGAAGAAGTGGATAGCCTGAAAACTCAGCTTGCTGATTACCAACAAGCGTTGGATGTTCAGCAGACTCGTGCGCTTCAATACCAACAAGCGGTTCAAGCATTAGAGAAAACTAAGCAGCTACTTGGTGATGAGTCTATTACTGCAGAAAGCGCATTAACTCTGGTTTCTGAGCTAAAAGCACAAGAAGAATCAAGCACTCAAACGTTACTGTCGACTAAGCATAAACTAGACATGTCTTCTGCTGCGTCTGCGCAGTTCGACAAAGCGCTCGCTCTTGTTAAAAGCATCGTTGGTGACGTTGAGCGTAAAGAAGCATCTAACAGTGCTAAGCAAGCTTTAGAAAAAGGCCGTAACGCAAAACACGTTGTTGAAAACGAACAACAGTGGCGTGCTCAGCACCGCGACATGGCTCGTGATGTGGCGCAGCAGCGTCAAGCAAAAGAGCTTGCGACTGAATACCAAAAGCAACACAACATCTCACTGACTGACGAAGCGGTTTTCGATGAAGAACGTGAACGCCATGCAATGCAGATCGAGTCTCTTGAGTACGCTCAAGAAGAGCTGCGTGAAGCGAAGAGTGAGCAGCGTCGTGTGCAACAAAACCACGACCAAGAGATTCAAAAACTTGAATCTATTGCTCCAGCGTGGATCACGGCGAGCGACGCACTTGAAGCCCTAAGAGATCAAACAGACGCTGAGCTAGAAGATAGCCAAGCAGTAATGACTCAGATGCAGCAAGTGCTTGAAGATGAGAAATCTCAAGCGGTTGCTAAAGATCAATTGGCGACGCGCCGAGCTGAACTTGAGCAAGAGATTGAGCGTTTAGCTTCTCCGGGTGGTTCTAACGATCCTCGTTTGAAAGGTTTAGCGGATACGCTTGGTGGCGTTCTGCTTTCTGAGATCTACGATGACATTACCATTGGTGATGCACCGTATTTCAGTGCGATGTACGGCCCGGCTCGTCATGCGATTGTGGTCTCTGATCTTGATGGTATTAAAGAGAAGCTGGTGGATCTTGATGATTGTCCAGATGACCTTTACATCCTTGAAGGCGATGTCGATGCATTTGATGACAGCTCATTCAATGCTGATGAGTTAGAGGGCGCGGTGTGTGTTCAGCTGAACGATCGCCAAATGCGTTATTCTCGTTTCCCTGAGATCCCATTGTTTGGCCGTGCGGCTCGTGAACAACGTTTAGAGAAATTGCGTGAAGAGCGTGATGTTGTTGTGGAAAACCACGCGAAAGCGGCGTTTGATGCACAAAAGCTGAATCGCCTATACCAAGCATTCAATAGCTTTGTTGCTAAGCACTTACACGTTGCATTTAACGCCGACCCTGAACAGGCACTAGTGTCTATTCGTGACAAGCGTAACCAGATTGTACGTTCTTTGGCTGAATTAAATTCTAAAGAGCAACAGCAACGTAGTCAGCTACAACAGAGTAAACAAGCGTTGGGTGCGCTAGACAAATTAGCCCCAATGGTTCGTATTTTAGAAGACGAAACATTGGCTGAACGCCTCGCTGAATTAGAAGCGCAACTAGAGCGCTTGAGCGAAGCTAAGTCGTACTTGAACAACCATGGCAAAGCATTGGCGTCTTTAGAACAGATTGTTTCTGCACTAGACGCAGACCCTGAACAGTTCGAGACACTAGAAGCACAATACCAACAAGCTGACCAAGCTCTACAAAGCCTGAAAGGTAAAGTGTTTGCTCTGTCTGACTTGATTGAACGTCGTCACTACTTTGCCTATGCGGATTCTGTTGATCTTTTAAACAAGAGCAGCGAACTGAGCGAGCAATTAAAAGCGAAATTGGTTCAAGCTGAACAAGCTCGAACTAAAGGTCGTGATGGCTTCAAGCAAGCTCGCGAACAGATGAACCAATACAACCAAGTATTGGCAGCACTGAAGAGCTCACATCAAGCGAAGCAAGAAACGGTTCAAGAGTTCAAGCAAGAGCTACAAGAGTTTGGTGTCAATGCTGATGAAGGCGCTGAAGAACGTGCTGTACGTCGTCGTGACGAACTGCATGAGCGTTTGCATACTTCACGTGGTCGTAAGAGTGAATACGAGCGTACCATTACGTCAACGGAACTTGAGATGAAAGCACTGGCTAAGCGTCTTAAGAAAGTACAGAAAGAGTACACCGAGCTTCGTACCTTCGTTGTTGCAGCGAAAGCGGGTTGGTGTTCAGTACTTCGTTTAGCGCGTGAGAATGATGTTGAACGTCGTCTGCATAAACGTGAACTGGCTTATCTAACGGCAGGCGAGCTTCGCTCTATGTCGGATAAATCACTGGGTGCGCTACGTCTGGCGGTAGCCGACAATGACGACCTGCGTGACTCGCTGCGTTTATCTGAAGACAACGCGCATCCAGAGCGTAAAGTTCTGTTCTACATTGCGGTTTACCAACACCTTCGTGAGCGTATTCGCCAAGACATTATTCACACGGATGATCCGGTTGAAGCAATCGAAGAGATGGAAGTGGAGCTAGCTCGACTAACAGAAGAATTGACGCAGCGTGAAAATCGCCTGGCAATCAGCTCTGAGTCAGTAGCAAGCATCATCAAGAAAACGATTCAGCGCGAGCAGAACCGTATTCGAATGCTGAACCAAGGTTTGTCTAACATTTACTTTGGTCAGGTTAAAGGCGTACGTCTGAACGTTAAGATCCGTGAAAGCCACGAGATCTTGCTATCAGGGCTAGCGACTCAACAAGAGCAACACAAAGACTTGTTTGAATCAACGCGCTTTACCTTCTCAGAAGCGATGGCGAAGTTGTTCCAACGAGTGAACCCGCATATCGATATGGGTCAACGTTCTCCACAAGTTCTTGGTGAAGAGCTACTGGATTACCGTAACTACCTAGAGCTGAGTGTTGAAGTTAACCGTGGTTCAGACGGTTGGTTACAAGCTGAATCGGGCGCATTGTCTACGGGTGAGGCGATCGGTACGGGTCAGTCAATCCTATTGATGGTTATTCAGAGCTGGGAAGAGGAATCTCGTCGACTTCGCAGTAAAGACATCGTTCCATGTCGTTTGTTGTTCCTTGATGAAGCAGCACGTTTGGATTCTAAGTCGATCTCTACGCTGTTTGAACTGTGTGACCGTTTGGGTATGCAACTTCTGATTGCAGCACCTGAAAACATTAGCCCAGAGAAAGGTACAACCTACAAACTGGTTCGTAAGGTCTTCAAAGACCACGAACACGTACATGTTGTTGGCCTGCGCGGTTTTGCTCAAAACAAACCAGCATCTCCGGTGCAAGATCTTATCGAAGAAACTGAGCAATAACTTTGATAGCCGAGTTATAGCCTTGATAGCCGAGCAATAACCTTGTTAGCTTAGCTATAAGCTCGAAAGCGACTCAATGATATTTGTTCAAAGCCCCTAGTCATTAGGGGCTTTTTTGTACCTTGAATCTAATTTCTTATTCCTTACTTCTACAACTGAACACCTTCCGCCTAATCCTCTCGTCGATACTGATAAGACCACTCATACCTTATGGTTATTATCAATGGAACTTGTTTGAGGTCACACGCACAAAACCACAAATAATGTATGGTAATGACATAGATTTAATAATATTAATAATATTGTATTACTTATATTTTAATTATTGATAACTCGCGTGTGCGAAAGGTAAAGGTAGGACTTAGGTATGATTCAAATCGTTATTGATGGGAAATATCGAATCGTCGAGCAAGGACAAACCGTTCTTGAAGCGGCAAAAACATGTGGCTTAGAGATCCCATCTTTATGTGGTTTGAACAAAACAGCGGATAAAGTACCGTGTGACTTGTGTGTTGTTGAAGTTGATGGCGTTGGTGTCACTCGTTCTTGTGAGCTTGAAGTGTCTAATGGGCTGAATATTACCACCCAGTCAAAACAGTTAACGACTCATCGGCAAGACGCGTTGAACCGCATCATGACCGATCATTACGCCGATTGTGAAGCGCCATGCCAAACGGCGTGTCCTGCTGGGGTCGATATCCAATCTTACCTACATCATATTGCTCAAAATGATCACATCAAAGCGATAGAGGTCATCAAAAAAACACTACCAATGCCCCTTTCGATTGGTCGAGTATGTCCTGCTTTCTGTGAAACGGAATGTCGTCGCAACTTGGTCGATGAATCCATCGCGATTCGTCAACTCAAACGACACGCTGCCGACGCAGATTTAGCCGCTCAAGAGAGCTACATGCCAACTAAGAAACCAATCAAAGGCAAGAGTATTGCGATTGTTGGTAGTGGCCCCGGTGGTCTTACAGCAGGTTATTACCTATCTAACGAAGGCTACGATGTCAGTGTTTATGAGTCGATGCCCAAAGCGGGAGGTTGGTTGCGTTACGGTATCCCTGAATATCGCTTACCTAAGTCGATTCTAGATAAAGAAATCGAACTGATGTGTCGTAATGGGATGTCGGTAGAGTGTGATAAAAAACTCGGTGTTGATTTTACACTGTCTGATTTGAGTAACGATTTTGATGCGGTTTGCTTAGCGGTTGGTGCATCGCAAGCAGTTGAAATGAATTATCCGGGCAGCGATCTTGGCGGTTGTTATCTAGGCGTCGATTACTTGAAAGATTACGTGACCGATCAGCAGTATGTCACTGGTAAAAAGGTTGCAGTGATCGGTGGCGGTAATACCGCGATTGACTGTGCTCGAACCGCGGTGCGTGATGGTGCGGATACCACGCTGATTTATCGTCGTACTCGAGATGAGATGCCGGCAGAAGATTACGAAATCGAAGAAGCTGAGCATGAAGGTGTGAAGTTCCATTTCTTAACCAACCCGGCAGAAAACATAGCCGGTGAAAATGGTCATGTATCAGAAATACGATTAGAGCGTATGGCTTTGGGTCCGGCTGATGCGTCAGGTCGTCGCAGCCCTAAACCAACGGGCGAGTTCTTTGTTGAAGCGTTTGATACCGTTATTGCTGCCGTGTCGCAAAAGCCGGATCTGAGCTTTATGGACAATGAAGCGATTGATATTCCTCTTACTCGTTGGAATACCGCTGATGCCGATCCGCAAACCATGCATACAGGTACCGGCAATATCTTTAGTATCGGTGATTTCCGACGCGGCCCTGCAACTGCAGTGGAAGCGGTGGGGGATGGGCGCATTGCTGCACAGGCGATTGATCGGTTCTTTCATGGCGACATGGATAACATTCCGGCCAAACCGTTTAATTCAAGAAAGCACAAGCAGCTCAAAGCGGTGGATCCTGAGCAATACAAATCCATACAGCGTATGGCGCGTAAGATCATGCCAGAGCTAACACCCGAGCAGCGTGAACAAAGCTTCGACGAAGTAGAAACAGGATTTGATAATGCCGATGCCATTGCGGAAGCAGCAAGATGTCTAGAATGTGGCTGCCAAGCCAATACCGATTGCGACCTACGAGACTACTCGACTGAATACAAGGCAACGCAAACACATCCAGAGTACAAAATCGATGTGGCTTCGAATGAGAGTTGGCAGGCGATTCGTGCAGAAGAAGCGAAGGTCGGTTTAACAAGACAAAAATTTGCTGTTGATGACAGTTCAGAATTTATTATCTTTGATGCCAACCGCTGCATCAGTTGCGGGCAGTGTATCCAAGCGTGCCGCGAACAGAATGTCCATGGCGTTCTAAGCTTCATGAATCAATTTGATGGCAAGCCTGCATCAAGACCCGAATGTCGTCCTAATTTTGGGGCAGACAAGACCTTAATGGGTGACTCAAACTGCGTTCAATGTGGATCTTGTATTCAGGCGTGTCCAACCGGTGCAATGGTGGATGCTCGTGATAGAAAGCAGGGAGACACAGACCTACTCAAGAAAGTCGATACCATCTGCACCTATTGTGGTGTGGGCTGTAAGCTAACCATGCATATCGATGAGCAGAAAAACAAAATCCGTTATATCGAAGGCGGTGACTCTCCGGTCAATGAAGGCATGTTGTGTGTTAAG
Organism: Vibrio sp. 10N.222.47.A9; assembly: GCF_963872585.1. Lineage (NCBI taxonomy): Bacteria > Pseudomonadati > Pseudomonadota > Gammaproteobacteria > Vibrionales > Vibrionaceae > Vibrio > Vibrio sp. 10N.222.47.A9. The sequence goes on from NZ_CAWNBB010000057.1 coordinate 63,602, forward strand.
GGGCGATTCGGCTTCGATTTTGTGGGCAGTGATGCGCGTTTAACCACACCATTAATTCGTAAAGATGGCTGGTTGCAACCTGCAAGTTGGGAAGAAGCGATTAAACTCATTGCTGATAAATTTACCGCAATTAAACAGGGCTTTGGTAGCAATGCTTTGGCGGGCTTCTCGTCGGCGAAAACCACCAATGAAGACAACTATGCCTTCCAAAAATTCATACGCCGTGAATTAGGCACTAATAACGTCGATCACTGTGCACGTCTTTGTCATGCTTCTACTGTTACCGGTTTAGAGGCTTCGCTGGGTAGCGGGGCGATGACCAATGATATTCCAAGTATCAAGCATTCAGATGTGATCTTTATTATCGGTTCAGACACGACTTCAGCACACCCAATTATTGGCTCGCACATCAAGCAAGCGGTGAGGCATGGTGGAGCACGATTGATCGTTGCTGATCCAAAACGAATCGATATTGCTGACCACGCTGAGCTTTACTTAGCGCACCGACCGGGCACCGATGTGATGCTGATTAATGGTGTGATGCAGCAGATCATCAAACACGGTTGGTACGATCAAGATTATATTGATGATCGTGTTGACGGCTTTGATACCTTATTGCAAGAAGTCATGTCACCAAGCTACTCACTTGATAAAGTCGAATTGGTGACTGGCGTGAAAGCGGAAGATATCTTCGCGATGGCTCGCTTGATTGGTACTGCAGAACGCACCGCAGTGTATTATTCGATGGGTATTACGCAACACACCACTGGCCACGACAACGTACGTTCAATCGCTAATCTACAACTATTGTGTGGCAACATTGGTATCGAAGGCGGTGGTATCAACCCATTACGTGGTCAATCCAATGTTCAGGGCGCGTGTGATATGGGGGCATTGCCGAACAACCTTCCAGGTTATCAGAAAGTGTATAACCCGATAGTTCGTCAAAAATTCGCGATGGAGTGGGGTGTTGCTGACTTACCAGCGGAAGCGGGGTTAACGCTCACCGAAATTATTGATGGAGCGTGCCATCGAGATGTTCGCGGTCTGTATGTCATGGGTGAGAACCCAGTGTTGAGCGACCCAAATCAAGCGCATGTGATTGAAGGCCTTGAAGCGTTAGATTTCCTAGTGGTTCAAGATATTTTCTTAACCGAAACCGCTCAGTATGCCGATGTGGTTTTGCCGTCTTGTTCGTTTGCTGAAAAGTCTGGCCACTTCACCAATACAGAGCGCCGAGTCCAACGTATTAATCCTGCTGTTAATCCGCCCGGTGACGCGAAAGAAGATTGGGTGATTATTCAAATGCTAGCCAATGCAATGGGCGGCGGTTGGGACTACAAAACCGTTGCTGATATCACCAATGAGATAGCACGTGTAACGCCGCAGTATGGTGGTTTACGTTGGGAGAATATTACGGTGAACGGCGTCCAATGGCCAAGTAATAAGAATAATCCTGACGGTACACGCATCATGCACCAGACTCAATTCACTCGCGGGCGTGGTCAAATGGAAGCGATTCCGTTTAGATACGCAGCAGAACTACCTGATGCGGAATACCCGCTAGTATTAACGACAGGTCGCATCCTAGAACAGTTCCACACCGGGACCATGACACGTAAAACCAAAGGGCTTGATAACTTGGCAGGACCACGTGCGATGGTGAGTGTTCATGATGCCGAAGCGTTAGGGATCTCGAATGGCCAGATGCTCAAAGTATCAACCCGTCGTGGAGAAATTGAAATCGCGGCATTTGTCACTAAGCGAATGCAAAAGGGGGTGGTATTTATTCCCTTCCATTTTGTCGAATCTCCAGTTAACCGCTTAACTACGACGGCAACCGATCCGCACGCTAAGATCCCAGAGTTTAAGGTGGCGGCAGTCCGCATTGACCCAATTCGTGAGTCTGAAGCAGAAACAACAGAAGTTTAGTTCCGAGCGTTAAGCTAATTAACGATAGGCATTAAAAAGCCGCGTAACTCTCAGAGTTATGCGGCTTAATTTATTGAGCTAGATTCAGTATCAATGACTGAGTCGTTTCGCTTTTAATTTAGATGAGCTTAGTTTGAAGCGAGTTCGTTACCGTGAACACCGAATTGCTTTGCGGCGTATGCCACGCGCTCGGCAGGTTTTGGATATTCAGCTGGCGTGCCTAGGTTTTCAATATGATGCAAGCGAGGCAATAAACCTGCGCCGTTTGCAATCTGTATTGCTAATCCTGGACGAGCGTTTAGCTCTAGTACCATTGGGCCTTCTTCTTGGTCTAAAACCATGTCAGTGCCCATGTAACCAAGGCCTGTCATTTCCCACGCGCTTGATGCTAGCGTAAGCAGCTTTTCCCAATGCGGTACTTGAAGTTGTGCCAACTCTTTGTCCGTGTCCGGGTGGTGAGTCACAGGGTGGTCAAATTGAACCGCACGAACGGCTTTACCCGTAGCGATACAGATGCCCACACCCACAGCGCCTTGGTGCAAGTTTGCCTTGCCGTCAGAAGCTGAAGTAGAAAGACGCATCATCGCCATCACAGGGTAGCCTTTGAATACGATAATTCGTACATCTGGCACACCTTCATAACTGAAGCCATCAAAACACTCGTCAAACTTGATGAGGTTTTCAACCACGGCTACGTCGTTCTTACCACCCAGTGAGAAAAGACCCGCGAGAGCGTTACTGATGTGACGCTCCACGTCTTCTTCATTGATAGTCGAACCCGATGGCTTGGTATAAACACCATCCTTGTGAGAAATAACAACAAGGATACCTTTACCACCACTACCTTGAGCGGGCTTGATTACAAACCCCGGCCACTCTTTAACCATCTTGTGGATTGTTTTTACTTCAGCTTGGTGACCAATAACGCCAATCAGTGTTGGTACGGTTGCACCAGCTTGTTCAGCAATAATCTTAGTCTTAAGCTTGTCATCAACGAGTGGATACTTGGAACGATCATTGTAGCGACCAATATAGCTATGGTTACGCTTGTTCATTCCCATTATGCCTTTGTCTTTCAACTTAAACGGTGAAGTAAATTGATCAAACATAACTTAGTCCTCCGCTAGCGGTTTAAAGCGACGAAGCTCGGTTAGACGGTAGCCTGTGTAGTTACCTAGTAGCAAGATGGTCGCTAGAATAACAAGCTGTAAACCAATAAAGTTAAACGTTAAATGCTGGATGAACGGGTTAGTCATGCCTAAGTAAACAAGAACAGCGGTAAATAGAGAACCACCACCTTGTAGCACCACCTCTTTCGCCCCTTCTTCTTCCCAAAGGATAGACATACGTTCGATAGTCCAAGATAGGATAATCATTGGGAAGAACGTAATCGATAAACCTTCAGTCAGACCGACTTTAAACGCCACTACAGTAAACACAGAGATAATCATGATTACCGTAATGATTACGGCGGATATCCTGGCGACCAGTAGCAAGTTGAGCTTGGATAAGTAACTTCGAATAATAAGACCTGTACCTACGATAAGTAGGAAGCCGACAATACCCGTTACCAATTGTGTTTGTACAAAGGCTACCGCAATCAGTACAGGCATGAACGTACCAGACGTTTTCAGACCGATGATGACACGTAGGAACACAACAATCAGAGCACCGATAGGAATCAGCATGATGGTTTTAAACATCGCTTGCTCTTCTAGCGGCAGACTATGAATGGAAAGGTTTAACAGTTGATCCGCAGAGACTTTACTGTTGGTTGCTTCAGTGGGAGTCACCTCCTGAGCAATCATAGAGAAGTGAACTTTACTGTTCTGACCGCCAACCACGTCTAATAGAGATACATTTGATTCATCCCAAATTAGCAGGTTTGGCTGAACTTGCTGTTCGCTTGATTCAGGAGAGAATAAAACCCATTGGTCGTTATCCCAGATCTGGTTCATTTGCTGGATAGATTGACGACGACGTCCATCTTCTAGCTCGATAACACCAACCACTTTATTGTGGATATTGGCTGCTGAAAGTAGCTTGTGTGTTGCTTCAACTTTGCTCATGTTATTCAGAATCAGTGCAGAGTTTTGGCTGTCTGGATCATTAAGCGTTTTGATAAGTTCACGAGTGAAGGTGATGTTGTCTGCTGAGCGCTTGGTTGCTCGGTCAATCAGTGCCAACGCTGCCGCTTCTTCTGGACCATCAAAGCTTGGTTGCGTAATTTCACCTTCTGGTGGTATCGCATCAATTTTTGCTTGGTTATCAACTAGGAATTGAGTCTTGTAGTAGATAGTTTGCGGGCCATCAGCGTGGCGAATAGACCATTCTGCACGACGACCTGACTCGGTGTTCAAGTAAGAGATGCCGTAACCTGGAGATGAAGCTGACTCACCAATAAGTGTGTAATTAGATTGAGTGTGAGGAGCAGCTAATGAAACTTTTGCTTCTTTACCAACCGCATTGAACTCGATACGAGCTTCAACGTCCCAAACCTGCCTGGTTTCCCCTGGAGTCCAAGGTACACCGTAGGTCGTATGTCTGAACATACTCAGTGTTATACCTGCCACGATGAGCAGGAAAATAGAGATATAAAATGGAATTCTTGACGTCATAGCTTACCCTACTATTGTTATTTAACTTCCGTTTGTACGTACTTTTTACTTACATCTACTAGCGCTATGTCTTTGATAAATTCGCGCCCTAGTAATACAGGGTGACTCATTTGAGAGCGATCCGCCAATGTAAATTGCGCTTTTTCATGGATATTTCCAACTTTTACCCATAATTCGATCACAGCTCGACGTTCTGTCTGGTCATTCGTTGACTGACGGATTTTTACATACCGCACAACGGGCGCTTCAATCCATTTTTGATCTTCTACAGCTTGTGCTTTATCGGCCAAATGGAATCTAACCCAGTCTTTACCGTTACGTTCGAATTCTTTGATGTCGACAGCATTTAAAGAAGAGGTGGTTGCGCCAGTATCAACACGCGCATCAAAGCTTTGTTTGATCGAGTCGATAGACACTTTTTCGATTCCGCCAAGGATGGTCGGTTGTAACGTAGTAGTGACAGGAGTAGCGGCAACGACGACGGGTTCTTCTTGCTCTAGTTCTTCAATTACCTTGTGTTCCATACTGGTCAGGTGAACATCTAATTGACTAGAAAGAGTGGTGATTTCGTCTTCTAAGCTTTCAATATAATCGCTTTGATTACTTAGTTGCAGTTCAAGATTTTGAACCTTATTTGCGATGTTTGTCTCTGAGCGGGCAATAGCGTCGAGAGTTTCTTGGTGGTAGGTAGCACCGTTCGTGAGGGTACAACCAGAGAGCAAACCAACCGCCACGATAGGCGATAATCGCTTAAACATATAAAAAACCTTTGAGAATTAGAGAATAGTTCAGACTATTTAGTAGTTTATCCCACAAAAAAGGACGCGTGAAGCATCCTATTGTAAGAGTCTGGTCATATTGAATCGCTATGTGAGCGCTACGAAAATTATTGTGATCTGAGTTCGTTCATTTGTTAAGCATGAGCGCGAATTTTATATAATTCATGCTCATGCTATTCAAAACTTACACATATAAATAACTAAGACTGAGTGACCACAGAGTGGTCCTATAGAAGTTACGGTTTCGTCGCGACAAGAACGGCACGTCTTGGTGCAGGGTGACCCTCAACCGTTTTACTTGGATCGTTCGGATCGAGGTAATCTGGAAGGGAGTTGTGTGTCATCCATTCTGTTGTGCGTTGTTCGCCAATCGTCGTGACATTTTCGTCAACGATACGCACGTCTTCAAAGCCAACCTGTTCGAGCCAGCGTTTCAGTGCGCGAGCAGAAGGGAAGAAGTACACATTTCTCATTTGCGCGTAACGGTCAACAGGGACCAATACCGCATTCTCGTCACCTTCAATCACCAAGGTTTCAAGAACCAGCTCACCGCCAGATGCCAATTGGTCTTTTAGCTGAATCAAGTGATCCAGTGGTGAACGACGGTGGTACAGCACACCCATGCTAAATACAGTATCGTAGGCTTCTAGTTTTGGCAGTTGCTCAATACCTAAAGGTAATAGGTGAGCACGTTGGTCATCGCCCATTAACTTACGAATTGCTTCAAACTGAACCAAGAATAGATGAGAAGGGTCGATACCCACCGTTAGGCGTGCGCCTTCACCTAGCATGCGCCACATGTGGTAACCATTGCCACAACCTACATCGAGTACTGAACGGTTTTTAAGCGGTGAGATATGTGGAAGGACACGGTCCCATTTCCAGTCACTGCGCCACTCCGTATCGATATGAATATCGTGAACGGTGTAAGGACCCTTCCTCCACGGGTGGAAGGTCTTTAGTAAGCTTTCTAACTTCTTAAGTTCACCTGTGTGAAATGGTGTCGAGCTACCAATGGTTACTGAGTTTTTCAGATCAACTTGGTCAGGCACGCCTTGAGGGATTTTATTCAGTGCACGTAACCAGCGGTCGAAGTCACCGTGCTCTGCATTTTGCCAATCCGTCAGCTGTTGAGGAAGAACATTGAGCCACGGCTGTAGGCGAGTGTCTTGGGCAATGAGTTGATAAAAATTGGCAAAATTAAACATAGTTTTTCACTGAGTTAATAGGGTCAATAAACCCTAAAATAAAAATTAAATTTGTCATTCCCTACAGTGAGGGACGAACATGATAGGGAATCTCGGTTTATCGTACTTGATAGAGATCCCCAACTCGCTCGTTCCTCGCTCTTGAGGATGACGTTTTAGTTCGAGCTGACTGGGTATGTGCGCTATTTAATCGCGAACATCGAACCAAAGTTGAAGCATTGGAACCACACTTCGCTGCTTGAGAAGCCTATCTTATCAAAGCGTTCCTTGTGGACAGGGATCGAGTCTGGACGCATCACGTTTTCGATTGCACTGCGTTTTTGGCTTACTTCAAGCTCACTGTATCCATTGGCACGTTTGAAATCATGGTGCAGATCGATAAGCAGTTCATTTGAACTTTCATCTTCGAATACGTATTTTTCTGACAGAATTAAGATCCCGCCCGGGCGCAAGCCTGCATAAATTCTCTCAAGCAGAGCGTATCGGTCGTCGGGAGACAGAAATTGCAGCGTAAAGTTAAGAACCACAACAGAGGCGTCTTTAATTTCTACTTCACGGATGTCGGCTTCAATGACTTCTACTGGCGTGTCACTGCGGTAAGCATTAACGTGCAACTTACAGCGTTCAACCATCGCTTGTGAATTATCAACAGCGAAAATGGTGCAGCCTTCTTGCTGAATATGGCGACGCATAGAAAGTGTCGCCGCGCCAAGAGAGCAGCCTAGGTCATAAATATTTGAATGTGGCTTTACAAAGCGCTCAGCCAGCATGCCGATTGCAGAGATGATATTGCTATAGCCAGGCACCGAGCGTTGAATCATATCCGGAAATACTTCAGCAACCCTTGCATCAAAGGTGAAATCACCAATTTTATCAATAGGAGCGGAAAAGATATTGTCTGTGTTGCTCATGGCATTTTCTCTCGACAGTCAGCGTAATTGGCACAAAATTCATACCAAATAAAAGGGGACGTATTTTACGTAAAAAAAGCGCGGCTGTCACGAAAACTGAGATTTAGCTCAAGGTTCGAAGTTACTGATAGGTGATGGGCTAAAACATCGAGATTTGATGATTGCCTTTCTGTGCTGGAAATTGAGCGAGATCAGGCAATATAAGTGATGTATTTTCAGACACTTGCTTTTGTAGCTGCTTATAAATAGCTATCGCAAGTTCAGGTGCGTGATTATTGTCTGGGGTGTGGATCATTAAATAGGGTTGTTTGCCTTCATTAAGCCAGTTTGGAATTTTGGCAAACCAAGGCCTAAAAAATTCAATATTAGGTTCTTGATCTGGGTGGCCAATAAATCGAATCATCGGGTTATTGGCGGTCGCAATCGCATGCACGGGAACGCGTGGTTTTTTCTGATGAGCATCGATAACGGCTTCCGTTGTTGGTGGTGCGGAGAAAACGGGACGGCTATCCATAATAATGCGATTGATCCCTTCTTCTATTAACCAATGATTGAAGCGCTTTTCCGCATCACCCTTATCAAAAAAACCAAGGTGACGAACCTCTACGCCAAGCTGCATATTTTTGGGGAACAAGGTACAAAACTTTTGCAGGGCAGGGAGCATACTAGGTTCAAAACTGTGTGGTAGCTGAATCGTCCATTGGCCAATACGGTCGTGCAGTGGCGACATGGTCATTAAAAACTCTTTGAGCTCGGCTTGGCAGTGCCTAAGTTGTTGCTGGTGGGTGATGAACTTTGGCAGCTTGAAGGTGAACCTAAAATCATCGTGACTGGCGGCTTTCCAGTTGTTAACGGTCGACATACTCGGTGTGGCGTAGAAGGTCGTGTTGCCTTCAACCGTATGAAAAACTTGTGTGTACTTTTCTAGGCGTTCGGCTGGCTTGGTTCCCTTGCCATAGAACTGACTTTGCCACTCAGAATGAGACCACATGGTTAATCCAAGTCTTAAAGGTAAAGTTTCTGTTGTTATTACACGATCATCCATCTATTACACCGTTATTCATCACGCGATCAGTCATTACAAAAAGTTTTTGGTTTGAAACGAAAATCTACTGTACGAGAGTTTTGCTGATTAAGGTACTTTCGAGATATAATTAGCGCAATTTTTTCGGTTTTGATGAATCTTTGCGCACTTGATGGGCTAAAAAGCAGCAAAGCCAGATAAAACACAATAAATTCGAATGTGGAAGGTCGATTTTAAACGAGTTTCCGCGTATAAATGTTCCTTTGCTCTGTTGTGTGGAATGACCACTGACAGCTTGGAAACTAGTAAATAATTAAGAGATTGGGAAATTCATTATGCGTACCCATTACTGTGGTAACCTGAACAAGTCCCTGGCGGGACAAACTGTAGAATTGTGCGGCTGGGTAAACCGTCGCCGTGATTTAGGCGGTCTTATCTTTATCGATATGCGAGATCGTGAAGGCGTCGTTCAGGTTGTTGTCGATCCAGATATGAAAGATATCTTTCCGATCGCTAACCAACTGCGTAATGAATTCTGTATCAAGTTTACTGGTGAGGTACGTGTTCGTCCTGACAGCCAAGTAAATAAAGATATGGCGACAGGTGAAGTTGAGCTTTACGCGACTGGCCTAGAGATCATCAACCGTTCAGAAGCGCTTCCACTAGATTTCAACCAAACGAACTCTGAAGAACAGCGTCTAAAGTACCGTTACATCGATCTTCGTCGTCCAGAAATGAGCGATCGTATTAAGCTTCGTGCACGTGCTTCTAGCTTCGTTCGTCGTTTCCTAGATGAGAACCTATTCCTAGACATCGAAACACCAGTACTAACGAAAGCGACACCTGAAGGCGCTCGTGATTACCTAGTACCAAGCCGTGTTCACAAAGGTAGCTTCTACGCACTTCCTCAATCTCCTCAGCTGTTCAAACAATTGCTGATGATGTCTGGTTTTGACCGTTACTACCAAATCGTTAAATGTTTCCGTGATGAAGATTTACGTGCTGACCGTCAGCCTGAATTTACTCAAATCGATATCGAAACATCGTTCATGTCTTCTCAAGAAGTACGTAACATCACTGAAAAGCTCGTTCACGATATGTGGAAAGAGCTTCTAGATGTTGAACTGGGCCAATTCCCAGTAATGCCTTTCTCTGAAGCGATTCGTCGTTTCGGTTCTGATAAGCCAGATCTACGTAACCCACTAGAATTAGTAGATGTTGCTGACTTGGTTAAAGACGTTGAGTTCAAAGTATTCTCAGGCCCTGCGAACGACGAAAAAGGTCGCGTAGCGGTTATCCGTGTACCAGGTGGCGCTAAGCTAACTCGTAAGCAAATCGACGGTTACGCAGAGCATGTAGGTATCTACGGCGCGAAAGGTCTAGCTTGGATGAAGGTTAACGACCGTGCTGCTGGCATGGAAGGTATCCAATCTCCAGTTGCTAAGTTCCTAAACGAAGACGTGATCAACGGTCTTCTTGAGCGCACTCAAGCTGAATCTGGCGATATCATCCTATTTGGTGCAGATAAAGCGAACATCGTTGCTGAAGCAATGGGCGCACTTCGTATCAAGCTAGGTGATGACCTAGAGCTAACAGATAAGAAAGCGTGGGCTCCACTTTGGGTTATTGATTTCCCAATGTTCGAAGAAGATGGCGAAGGCAATCTTCACGCTATGCACCACCCATTCACATCACCACTTGGTGTGAACGCGGAAGAGCTAAAATCGAACCCAGCAGCAGCTAACTCTGATGCCTACGACATGGTAATCAACGGCTACGAAGTCGGCGGCGGTTCTGTACGTATTCACAGCGCAGAAATGCAAACGGCTGTATTCGGTATCTTAGGTATTGAAGCTAAAGAGCAACAAGAGAAGTTCGGTTTCCTACTTGAAGCACTTAAGTACGGTACGCCACCACACGCAGGTCTAGCATTCGGTCTTGACCGTTTAGCAATGCTTCTTTGTGGTACAGAGAACATCCGTGACGTTATCGCATTCCCGAAAACAACAGCAGCAGCATGTCTGTTAACAGACGCGCCAAGCCTAGCAAACCCAGCATCACTGGAAGAGCTAGCAATCGCTGTTAACTTAGCGAAGAAAGAAGACTAATCAAACGATTAAGCTCAACTTTCTAATCAAGCAGTGAGTTTTCGATAGAGCTTAAGTCATAGATAGCACTTAAGCTTTCAACAAAACTTAGTTTTTGATAGAACTTTTTCTTTCGCAGAACAACGAAATGCCCGTTAATTTGACGGGCATTTTTTTTTGCGTTCGATATACTAAGCTCATAAAGCATGTATAAATAATCAGTATTGAAGTTATGTCTATTATCTTAGGGATTGACCCTGGCTCTCGCATTACCGGCTATGGCGTGATTCGTCAAAATGGTCGCCATCTATATTACTTAGGTAGTGGTTGTATTCGCACTTCCGAGAAAGAATTGCCAGGTCGCTTAAAGCAAATCTATGCGGGCGTTAGTGAGATCATTACTCAGTTTCAGCCTGACGTATTCGCGATCGAACAAGTGTTCATGGCGAAGAATGCCGACTCAGCACTTAAGCTTGGACAAGCTCGTGGTAGTGCAATTGTAGCAGCGGTGAATGCTGATTTGCCTGTACATGAATATGCGGCTCGTTTGATCAAACAAGCGGTGACAGGTAATGGTGGTGCTGATAAGTCGATGGTTCAGAACATGGTGATGAGCATGCTCAAGCTACCTGCCAAACCACAGGCTGATGCTGCTGATGCTCTCGGCGTAGCGATCACTCACGCTAACACCAATAAAACCTTGGTTGCACTGGCAGGTAAAGCGACAGGTGCGAGAAAAGGACGCTACCGTTAATCCCCCCATCGCTTTCTAGAAGTTTTCTTTCGATGAGCCTTACGCCCCGTTTGGCTCATATCAAAACAATACGCACCTAAATCCTTGATGAAATGAGATCTTTCGAACAGAACCCAGATAATAACATTGCGTATCATTTAACATGTTATTAACATTGGTCGGAGGTCTTACAAGTTAATCAAGGATGATCACTGATGAACCCAATCAAGCTGTGGCGCGCGCTGTTTCTCCCTAAAAGCAATGGGTGGAGTAACAACGAAGTCAGACAAGCCGATATCTTATTACTCTTCACTTTTATCGCATTCTTCGTGGGTGTCTATAGCTTAATCAAGTGGACTAAGCACGAAGAGCAACTTCTGATCGCCACATCTGTATTTCTTATCGTATTCGAACTGATTTCTGCACTGCTACTTCGTGTGACGAGTAAGCCGAGCCTTGCACTTAACTTTGGTTTTGTCGGCATGGCTGTCCACGCGTTGAACATCATTTACCAAAGCGGTGGGGTTGTGGCTTCCACTCAAGCTTATTGGGTGCCTTTGTTAGTGGTCGCTTTCTTCTTATCAGGAACACGAATTGTGGCTTTGGTGTGGAGTGGACTGGTTATCGGTGTTTCATTAGTGATGACCTCAGCACATCTCAATGGATTTGCATTTCCCCAGCTTGAGTTAACCCCTGATGCGGTAGTGGTAGAAACTTGGTCCGGTGTGATTATGCCGCTGGTGGTGATCTGCATTGCCCAAGCATTTACTGCGAAACAAAAAGAGGTGGCAATCGAAATGGCAGAGGATGCGATTTCAGAAAGCCAACATGTTGCCAACCAAGCGACGCAAAGTGAAGGTCAGCTCTCTATCGTGCTCGACCAAGCCAATTCGAATTCGGAGAGTCTTCAAGGTGTTTCGGTTCATTTAGATCAGCAATCACAAGACTTGCGTGCTCAAGTTGAGGTGTTGAATGTCAATTGTGAATCTCAAGCGAGCGCTGCAGAAGAGATGAGCCAACAACTCCATCAAATGACTCAAGGTATCGAAGAATCCAATTCATTTGTGGGTGAACTGAAAGAGCGCAGTGAAGCGGTTGGAACCAAAGCGCAAAAGAGCTCCGAGTCATTAGAAGCCTCAACCAGTGCAATCAGCCAGATCATTCAAAGTAATCAAGAGATCATGAAAGTCGCTGATTTGATTACTTCCGTAGCCGAACAAACCAACCTATTAGCACTTAACGCAGCAATTGAAGCCGCTCGAGCCGGTGAACAAGGACGAGGTTTTGCTGTGGTGGCCGATCAAGTGAGAGAGCTATCGGCGAAAAGCAGTCATTCAGCAATAGAAATTCGAACCTTGTTAGATCGCAGTAAAGAAGAAGTAGAAAACGGTCGAGCCATTATTGAAACTACGGCGAATGAAATGAACGGCATCATCTCTGAGGTGCAAACCATTTCTACTGATGTTAATCAACTGACCAATATTATGGCGATGCAGATGAGCTCATTGAAAGAGCTCGACCTTGCCAGTTCAGAAGTGGCACAGAGCGTTGCAGAAACCAAATCCGTGTCAGGTTTAGTCGCTAATTATGGTTCTGAACTGACCGGGCATGTCACCTCAGTAAAAGAACTGGTCGAAAGCCTGAATAGCGTGGTTTCCCAAGCTAAGCAAGCTTAAATAAATCACCTTAATAAACACAAAGAACTGGATAAGCATCCAGTTCTTTTATATTCTGTCCCTCAAATAATATTCCATCAAGAGAGTGAATTGTGATCGGACGCCTACGCGGTACATTAATAGAAAAACAGCCACCAGAGTTGCTAATCGAAGTCAGTGGTGTTGGTTATGAAGTACAAATGCCAATGAGCTGTTTTTATGAATTACCAAACGTTGGCGAAGAGGCAATTATCTACACTCACTTTGTCGTACGTGAAGATGCGCAGCTACTTTATGGTTTCAATACGGTAAAAGAGCGTGCTCTGTTCCGTGAAGTCATCAAAGCAAATGGTGTCGGTCCTAAGCTAGGCCTTGGCATACTTTCAGGCATGACCGCTAGCCAGTTTGTTCAGAGTGTTGAACGTGAAGATATCTCTACGCTAGTTAAACTTCCGGGTGTGGGTAAGAAAACCGCTGAGCGTCTTGTCGTTGAAATGAAAGACCGCTTGAAAGGGTGGGGAGCAGGTGATCTGTTTACGCCTGCAACGGATGCAGCGCCTATGGACTCTATGCCAACGGTTCACGATGCTGAAGAAGAAGCAGTAAGCGCACTACTTGCACTGGGTTATAAACCAACTCAAGCCTCTAAAGTTGTTGCTCAAGTGGCTAAAGATGGCATGACAAGTGAACAATTGATTCGCGAAGCACTAAAGTCGATGGTTTAATACCTCATATACTTGTTCTACAAAATAGACTCATTCACTTTGCCTTTACACTGAGTCAAGAAGCGCAGAGTCAGGAAGAGCAGAGTTAGGAATAACAGAATTTATGATTGAAGCCGATCGCCTGATTGCACCGGATAATCCGGTCTTTAAAGATGAAGATGTCATTGATCGCGCAATACGCCCTAAAGCACTTGCCGACTATCAAGGTCAGGACCACGTTCGTAACCAGATGGAGATTTTCATTCAAGCCGCTCAAATGCGAAATGAAGCTCTGGATCATCTGTTGATTTTTGGCCCTCCCGGTTTAGGTAAGACCACGTTGGCAAACATTGTTGCCAATGAAATGGATGTGAGCATCCGTACCACTTCAGGCCCTGTTCTTGAGAAAGCCGGTGACCTTGCGGCGCTACTGACTAACCTTGAAGAAAATGATGTGCTGTTCATTGATGAGATCCACCGTCTAAGCCCAGTGGTTGAAGAGGTGTTGTATCCCGCAATGGAAGATTACCAATTGGATATTATGATTGGTGAAGGCCCTGCGGCTCGCTCTATCAAGATTGACCTTCCTCCTTTTACTTTGATTGGCGCAACCACTCGTGCTGGCTCACTGACGTCTCCGTTACGTGACCGTTTCGGCATTACCCAGCGTCTTGAATACTACAAAGTAGAAGATCTTCAAAATATCGTTCAACGCAGCGCGGATTGCCTTGGCCTATCTCTGGAGTCTGAAGGTGCATTAGAAATTGCTCGCCGTGCGCGTGGTACACCACGTATTGCTAACCGTCTACTACGTCGTGTTCGTGACTATGCGGAAGTGAAAGGCGATGGACATATCTGCCCAGACGTTGCAGATAAAGCACTCAACATGCTGGACGTTGACGCCAAAGGCTTTGACTACATGGATAGAAAGCTTCTGCTTGCGATCATGGAGAAGTTTGGTGGTGGTCCGGTTGGTATCGACAACATGGCAGCTGCGATTGGTGAAGAGAGAGACACCATTGAAGATGTGTTGGAACCTTACTTGATTCAGCAAGGTTACTTACAAAGAACGCCAAGAGGTCGAATCGCGACCGACAGAGCGTATTTACACTTTGGAATAGATAAACCGTCTAATCGTTAAATTATTCATTTTCAAAGATCCCAGTTGCATAAGCGCTGGGATTTTTTGCTTTTTATTGAATAACAACTCTTTGAGCGATTCGATAAAAAGGCTGAATAGCCTCTGTCAAAAATGAAAACTTTGATTGCAGGTTTGATTTAGCTAGCAAAAAATGAAATAAGTTGTCATATTTTTTGTTAATACTTTATAGGTAGTTGTAATTTGTATGTTGAAGTGGTGCTGAGCTTTTGTCACAGATATCATGCGCTGTTATTAACAGAGGCTAAATTGGTGTGATTTTAATCATGATTGTACAAAAATAACTCTAATTTGCTCGAATAAAATTGATACAAATCAACGCAAGGTTCTCCTATAAACCTTTTGAAACATACTGATTTTACCAGTAATATTAGCGCCAGCTATATTAGCTCATGCTTAACAATAATCTAACTATAACGGTACGTTTTTGCTACAAATTTCAATTTGTAATAACAATTACACAAATTGTTTTAACATGGATTTTTGCGGTGAATAATCACACAAGTGTCATTCAGCCGACACAAAGGAGTTACCATGATTGATGTTGTTGATCTGTCGCGATTGCAATTTGCATTTACAGCGATGTATCACTTCCTATTTGTTCCACTGACTTTAGGTATGGCATTTCTACTTGCCATTATGGAGTCAGTTTATGTAATGACTGGCAAGCAAATTTACAAGGACATGACTAAGTTCTGGGGTAAATTGTTTGGTATTAACTTTGCTCTTGGTGTAGCGACAGGCTTAACCATGGAGTTCCAGTTCGGTACTAACTGGTCTTACTATTCTCACTATGTTGGCGACATCTTTGGTGCTCCGCTGGCTAT
Organism: Vibrio sp. 10N.222.47.A9; assembly: GCF_963872585.1. Classification (NCBI taxonomy): domain Bacteria; kingdom Pseudomonadati; phylum Pseudomonadota; class Gammaproteobacteria; order Vibrionales; family Vibrionaceae; genus Vibrio; species Vibrio sp. 10N.222.47.A9. The sequence goes on from NZ_CAWNBB010000057.1 coordinate 79,239, forward strand.
CGAAGCGCTTGTTGCATTCTTCCTAGAGTCTACTTTTGTTGGTCTTTTCTTCTTCGGTTGGGACAGATTGTCGAAGCGTCAGCACTTAGCGGTAACGTGGTTAGTAGCTCTTGGCTCTAACTTCTCAGCGCTTTGGATCTTGGTAGCGAACGGCTGGATGCAAAACCCAGTGGGTGCGGAATTTAACTTTGAAACCATGCGTATGGAAATGGTGAGCTTCGCTGAAGTTGTCCTAAACCCAGTAGCGCAGGTTAAATTCGTACACACAGTAGCGTCTGGTTACACTACGGGTGCAATGTTCATCCTTGGTATCAGCTCATACTACATTCTTAAAGGTCGTGACCTTGCCTTTGCTCGTCGTTCTTTTGCGATTGCAGCATCTTTCGGTATGGCGGCGATCTTGTCAGTAATCGTACTAGGTGATGAATCTGGTTACGAGCTTGGTGAAGTTCAAAAAGTGAAGCTCGCTGCGGTAGAAGCCGAGTGGCACACTGAAGAAGCACCAGCCGCATTTACTGTTTTTGGTATTCCAAACCAAGAAACAATGAATACTGACTACGCAATTAAAATCCCATACGTAATGGGCATCATCGCAACGCGTTCGCTTGATACTGAAGTAACGGGCCTACGTGACTTACGTGATGATCACGTTGATCGTATCCGTACTGGTATGTACGCATACGAGCTACTTGAAAAGCTACGTTCAGGCGATAAGTCTGAAGAAAACATCGCAGCGTTCGACGAAGTGAAAGGTGACCTAGGTTACGGTCTGCTTCTTAAGCGCTACACAGACGACGTTGTTGATGCAACAGAAGACCAAATCCAAATGGCTGCGGATGATTCTATCCCAACTGTTTGGCCTCTATTCTGGTCATTCCGTCTGATGGTTGCTTGTGGCTTCATCATGCTGTTTGTATTCGGTGCGGCGTTTGCTCAAACGTGTCGTCAGAAGATCGAACAGAAACCATGGGTACTTAAAGCGGCGCTATTCTCAATCCCACTACCTTGGATTGCAATTGAAGCAGGTTGGTTTGTTGCTGAGTTTGGTCGTCAGCCATGGGCGGTTGGTGAAATCCTACCGGTTAACGTGGCTGCATCAGCACTGACTATTGAACAGCTTTGGACTTCTCTATTCGCGATTCTTGCACTGTACACAGTGTTCTTGATTGCTGAAGTTTACCTAATGCTGAAATTCGCACGTAAAGGTCCAAGTAGCTTAAAGACAGGCCGTTACCACTTCGAACAAAACGATAACTCTGTTGAAGACAAAGTTAGCCGTTCAGTCGAAGTATAAGTGAGGGAATATTATGTTTGATTACGAAAGCTTACGACTTATTTGGTGGGTATTGATCGGTGTTCTACTGGTTGGTTTCGCCGTAACTGATGGTTTCGATATGGGTGTTGCAGCTCTTTCACCTGTTATCGGTAAGAGCGACACTGAACGCCGTATTATGCTAAACACGATTGCCCCTCACTGGGATGGTAACCAAGTTTGGCTTATCACTGCGGGTGGTGCATTGTTTGCTGCATGGCCACTGGTTTACGCAACGTCGTTTTCTGGTTTCTACTTCGCAATGTACGCGACGTTAGCAGCGCTTTGGTTACGACCACTCGCTCTTGATTACCGCTCTAAGATTGAAGATCCAAAATGGCGTAAAACTTGGGACTACGCACTTTGCTTTAGTGGCACAGTACCACCAATCATTTTCGGTGTGGCATTTGGTAACCTACTACAAGGTGTTCCATTTGAACTGAACGAATTTATGATGTCTAAGTACCATGGTACGTTCTTCGCTCTGCTTAACCCATTTGCATTGCTTTGTGGTGTGTTGGCTCTGATGTTGTTCGTGATGCAAGGTGCAACATGGCTTCAAATGAAGACAACAGAAGAACTGCACAGTCGCGCTCGTAATGTTGCTCAGATCACTGGCCTAATTGCTATTGCTCTGTTCATTATTGGTGGCTTCTGGGTTCAGTCTATTGAAGGCTACGTAATCACTAGCACGATGGACACGTTTGCTGATTCAAACCCACTAAACAAAGAAGTATCACTTCAAGTTGGTGCTTGGATGACAAACTTCGAAACGTATCCAGCAATGTGGGCTGCACCGATTCTTGGTGTAGTAATGCCACTGCTTGCTGTGATTGCATCTCGCTTTGAGCGTGGTGGTTTCGCATTCTTGTTCTCAAGCCTATCTAACGCTGGTGTTATTTTAACGGCTGGTTTTGCAATGTTCCCATTCGTAATGCCATCAAGCCTGAACCCTAGCCATAGTTTGACTATGTGGGATTCAACAGCGAGTGAGCTAACGCTTGGTCTTATGACCGGAGTTGCGGCGGTAATGGTTCCTGTGATTCTTGGCTACACAACTTGGACATACTACAAAATGTTCGGTCGTCTAGATAAGAAACACATCGAAGATAACGACGTTTCAGCTTACTAAGCTAGAAGTTAAATAACTTAGGAGAAATTTTATGTGGTATTTCGCATGGATTTTGGGTGTACTTCTAGCATGTGCATTCGGCATCATCAATGCTCTATGGTTAGAGCATTCAGAAATGATGGATAAAGACAGTGAGTAATCTCGCGGAGCAAATCGCTAAACTGCATCAACCAATGGATAAGACTCTGTTAAGAGCTTTATCCCTCGTATTGGGTTTCATGCATGTTGGTTTAGTGATGTGGGATCCTGAAGCGTATGCGACAAGCATCGGTGGCTTTAACGCGATCATCGGGCCAATGTTTATTTGGGCAGTGTGCTCAAGCATGGTTTACGGTATCGGGTTTAAGCCTAGAGCTTGGATGTGGCAGCTACTGTTTAGCCCATACGTTTCACTCACAATTTTGCTCTACCTAACGGTGTTGCGCCTTTTATAAAAGGCAGAAGATTTAGGTTCATAACGACGTGAACCTTTATACTTGTTGGGTTTTTAGCCAAAAAGAGGTCATCTTATACAGATGGCCTTTTTTTTCGTCTATTAAATCAAAAAATTCACAGCGATATACTATTAATGATAAGGAGTTAGGTTATAGTGAGATCTTTATCGTTTTGGATTGTGGTATCAAATTGCAGGGAATATCTAAGCCATTTACGTGGCCAGTGACAGTGTATTACGAAGACACCGATGCAGGTGGTGTTGTATACCATTCAAACTATCTTAAGTTTTTCGAACGCGCTCGAACTGAGATGTTGCGCTCAATTGGCGTCTCTCAGCAAGTCTTGTTAGAACAAAATATCGGTTTCGTAGTCCGACATATGGACATTGATTTTATTCAAGGTGCGCGACTTGATGATTCTTTACAAGTCATTACAAATATTTACGAGTTGAAGCGAGCTACCTTGGTCTTCTGTCAAGAGATCGTAAATCCTGATGGCAAGGCATTGTGTAAAGCAATGGTTAAGGTAGCATGTATCGATAATCAAAAAATGAAACCCAAAGCAATGCCAACATTTATTCTCACGGAGCTAACGAATAGTGACTGCTGAAATCTCAATCTTAGGCCTAATTTTAGAAGCTAGCTTACTAGTTAAGATGGTCATGCTGATTCTTATGGGCATGTCTGTTGTTTCTTGGGCAATGATCATAAAAAGAAGTAAAGTATTATCTCAAGCTTCTAAACAAACTGACGTATTTGAAGATAAGTTCTGGTCAGGCGTTGATCTCGCAAAACTGTACCAAGAGAGCAATAAGCGCAAAGACGAGCTTTCTGGTACTGAAGAAATTTTCTACGCAGGCTTTACTGAGTTTGCTCGCCTTCGTAAATCGAATGCAACATCTCCTGACTTCATTATGGAAGGTACTGGCCGTGCAATGCGCGTAGCGGTTGCCCGTGAAGTAGACGAGCTAGAAACCAACTTACCTTTCCTAGCAACGGTCGGTTCTATCAGTCCATACATCGGCCTATTTGGTACGGTTTGGGGCATCATGCACTCATTCATCGCATTAGGTGAAGTGAAGCAAGCGACATTAGCAATGGTTGCTCCTGGTATTGCAGAGGCACTGATCGCGACAGCAATGGGCCTATTTGCAGCAATTCCTGCTGTTATGGCTTACAACCGCTTTAGCAGTCGAGTCGGTAAGCTAGAGCACAACTATGCGACTTTCTCTGAAGAGTTCCACAGTATTCTTCACCGTCAAGCGATGGCTGGCAGGGAATAATAGATGGCCGGATACCAACCTAAAAAACGCAAAATGACAGCAGAGATTAACGTTGTACCTTACATCGACGTTATGCTTGTTTTGCTGATTATTTTTATGGTGACTTCGCCATTCGTTACTCAAGGCGTCGACGTTGAATTGCCTAAGGCTTCAACGGCCCAGTCTGCACAAGATCTATTGGGTGACGACAATGCGAGCTTTATTATCGTTGAAGTGAACAAAGACGGTGAGCTTGGTTTGAGTGTGAACAACGAAGAAGTACAGCGTGGCTTATCAATGGAAGACATTATCGTCCGAGTGAAAGCCGAGCTGTCTCTTAAGCCAAACTCTCCAGTGGCGGTTGGTGGTGATGCCGCAACGCCTTACGCTGAAGTGGTTTTATTACTTGATGAATTAAGCCGTGCAGGTGTGCCAAAGGTTGGCCTATTAACGGATATAAGGGAATAGCTCCGTAGCATTCATGAAAGCGAATAATAAGAAATCCAATAATTTTAGATCACCGCTTCTTATCTCTCTTGGGCTGCACGTCATCTTATTCGTTGCGCTTATTTGGGGGGCGGATTTCACAATGTCGGAACCAAAGCCTACTGGGCAGATGGTTCAAGCCGTGGTGATTGATCCTCAGTTGGTTCGCCAACAAGCTCAACAGATTCGTCAACAAAGAGAAGCGGCGAGTAAGAAAGAGCAAGAGCGTCTAGACAAACTAAGACGCGAAAGCGAACGACTTGAAAAAAATCGTAAAGCTGAAGAAGAGAACATTCGAAAGCTGAAAGAAAAGCAAGCTAAAGAAGCGAAAGCCGCTCGCGAAGCGGAAAAGCGTCGAGTTGAAAATGAAAAACAACGTAAAGTTGAAGAGGCTCGTTTAAAGCAAGAACAAAAGAAAGCCGCTAAAGCAGAAGCTGATCGTAAATTGAAAGAAGCAGCGGTTGTGAAAGCGGAAAAAGAGCGCAAAGCCAAAGAAGTGGCGATAGCTAAAGCTGAACAAGAACGCGTGGCAAAAGAAAAGGCCGCGAAAGAAGCTGCAGATAAAGCTCGTAAAGAAAAAGAAGCCGCTGAACGTGCTGAAAAGCAACGTATAGCGAAAGAGAAAGAAGCGGCAGCCGCAGCGGAGAAAGCGCGCAAAGCAAAAGAAGCTGCAGCAAAAGCTGAAAAAGAGCGTAAACAGCAAGAAGCAGCATTGAACGACATCTTTGCTGGGTTGGAGACTGAATCGACTCAAAACTCTTCAGCAAGACAACAGTTTATTAGTGATGAAGCACAGCGTTACGGCGCTATTTATACCCAACTGATTCAGCAGAACCTGTTGTTAGAAGACAGCTATAGAGGGCGGTCATGTCGAGTGAACCTTAAGCTGATTCCAACGGGCTCTAACGCAATATTGGGTAGCTTAAGTATCTTAGATGGCGATAGCCGTTTATGTGCAGCAACCAAGCGTGCTGTGGCGCAAGTGCAATCTTACCCGTTGCCGAAAGACCCAGACATTGTGAAATCACTGAAAGACATTAACTTAACTGTATCACCAGAGTAAAAGGACGAACTTGTGTTAAAGAAACTATTACTGAGTTTTGTTTTCTTAATAGCTACAAGCAGCCAGTTTGCACACGCGGCACTGGAGCTGGTTATTACAGACGGTATTAACTCCGCAAGACCTATCGCTATTGTCCCTTTCCGTTGGGAAGGTGCAGAGCCATTGCCACACGATGTATCAGCGGTTATTGCTTCTGACTTACAACGCAGTGGTAAATTCAGCCCAGTAGCAACAAGCAAAATGCCCCAGACGCCTTACAGCGAAAGTGAGGTGGATTTTGATGCTTGGACTAACTTAGGCGTTGATTCATTGCTAACAGGTAGCATCACTAAAAATGCCGAAGGGCAATATGTAGTCAACTATCAACTGATCGACATCGTTCGTGGTCAACTGACCAAAGGACAAAGCCGTGCGTTAAGTGATGAGGGCCAACTGGTACTTTCTAAAGACCACGTGTTGTTCAATAAGAAAGCGACAGTTCCTGGTAAACGCTTGAGAGAGTACGCACACCGTATTTCTGATTTAGTTTATGAAGAACTGACTGGCGAGAAAGGTGCGTTCTTAACACGTATCTCTTATGTGGTAGTGAACGACAAAGATAAATACCCATACCAACTTCGTGTTGCTGACTACGATGGTTTTAACGAGCGCTTGGTACTTCGTTCTAAGCAACCTCTAATGTCACCGGCATGGTCACCAGACGGCAAAAAGCTTGCTTATGTGAGTTTCCAAAATGGCCAAGCTGAAATATTCATCATGAATATTTACACGGGTGAGCGTGAGAAAGTCACGTCATACCCTCGTCATAATGGTGCGCCAAGATTCTCGCCAGATGGTAAAACATTGGCATTGGTATTGTCTAAAACAGGCAGCCTTCAGGTGTACACACTTGACCTTGCTAGCCGTAAGCTGACTCAAATTACCCGCGGCCGTTCTAATAACACGGAACCATTCTGGTACCCAGATGGCAAGTCTCTTATTTTCACATCGGATCGTGGTGGTAAACCACAGATTTATAATGTAAATTTGTCCAATAATTCGACATCTCGTATTACTTGGCAAGGTAGCCAAAACTTAGGTGGCCAGATCACCCCTGATGGTCGATTCCTAATCATGGTTAATCGTAGCAACTCAGGTTTTAACTTGGCTAAGCAAGATTTGGAAACCGGTGCGGTTCAGGTGCTAACAAAGACATTGTTAGATGAATCTCCAAGTATTGCACCAAATGGAGGTATGGTTATCTATAGCTCTATTTACAACAAAACTAACGTACTATCGATGGTTTCTATCGATGGCCGTTTTAAAGCTAGATTACCGGCAACCAACGGACGTGTAAGAGCGCCTGCATGGTCACCGTTCCTCTAGGTAAAGTGATACATTCTTTTAGCTATTGATAGTGTTAACTATTGTGGCAATTAACTATCTATAGCACTTAGTCGCTGTAGAAACTAAGTTTGATAACGTAAGGAAAAAAAGATGCAACTTAACAAAGTTCTTAAAGGCTTGATGATTGCACTACCAGTGATGGCAGTAACGGCATGTAGCTCAACTGATGAAGCAACATCTGCAACTTCAGGTACTGAAAGCAACCAAACAACTTCAGGTTCAGAAGGCAACGTAGACACAACTGTTGTAACGCCAATTGATGCTAACGCTCAACTGTCTGAGCAAGAGCTTAAAGAGCAAGCGCTACGCGAAACTCAAACAATCTACTTTGCATTCGATAACTCTACTATCGCTGGCGACTACGAAGAAATTCTAGCAGCTCACGCAGCTTACCTAAGCAACAACGTTGACATGAACGTTACTATTGAAGGTCACGCTGACGAACGCGGTACTCCTGAGTACAACATCGCACTTGGCGAGCGTCGTGCACAAGCTGTAGCGAAATACCTACAAGCTCTAGGTGTTCAAGCAGACCAAATCTCTATCGTAAGCTACGGTGAAGAGAAGCCACTTCTTCTAGGTCAATCTGAAGATGTGTACGCTAAAAACCGTCGCGCAGTACTAGTTTACTAATTTTAGTCGACTATATAATTGAGGAATTGCCTCATGTTCAGTAACACAAAGCGAGTCATTTTGCTTTCGTTACTGGCAAGTGCAGCGAACACTACGTTCGCTGCACCAGCTCCAGTATCCGATCTCAATAGCACCGCAACCAATTCATCATCTTCCTCTCGAGCAGCGTCTGCATCTAACGAATCAGATATTGAGCGCTTAGAGCGCCTGCTTCAAAATCGCAATCTCGTTCAGCTTCAAATGCAACAGCAAATCGACGACATGGCACTGGAAATCAGTGAACTTCGTGGTGAGCTGGAACGAAACAGCTACGATATGAAGCAAATGCTAGAGCGCCAACGCGAACTGTTCATTGAACTGGACCGTGTGAGAGGCGAGGTGAAAGCAGCAGGAACGGCAACGATAGCAGTAGCGGCGAGCGAAGGCTCTAAAGACGCTTCTGGTACGTTCAGTACTGATGTGGATGAGCAAACCGCTTATCAAAACGCTGTAGATATGATTCTAAAGCAACGAGACTACACGGGTGCTATCGCAGCATTTCAAAAGTTTCAAAAAGACTTCCCAGATTCAACCTTTACACCTAACTCACACTACTGGTTAGGTCAGCTTTATTTTGCTAAGAAGCAAGATAAAGAAGCAGTGAAGAGCTTTGCCGCTGTTGTGTCATACAAAGACTCAAATAAGCGAGCAGATGCACTGGTTAAGCTTGGTGACATAGCTGCACGCAACAACAATGCGGCGCAAGCTAAGAAATATTACCAACAAGTCGTTACCGAGTACCCAAACAGTGCTTCGGCTAAAGTGGCTAAAACCCACTTGTAAAACAAAATAGGGGTGCTCAGGTACCTCTTTTTTATACCTGTTCACTCCCGTTTAGTGTCTACTTATCTTCTTTATGATGCCAACACATCGCCTTGTTTATGCGTTTTAGGCATTAGCTATTCACTGCTTGCAACCAATCCTTTTTGATCCCAATCGCTGTCCTGTGTAGAATACTCTAATCCTCGGAAGAAGTTGCGTAGAGCAAGAGCAATGAGTCATATACTAGATAAAATCGATACAGTTTACCCGTTTCCGCCTAAGCCAGTTCCATTGAGCGACGCTCAGAAACAGGCCCACATCGCAAACATCAAAAAACTACTTCAAGAAAAAGATGCAGTTCTAATTGCACACTACTACACCGATCCTGAAATTCAGGCTCTGGCAGAAGAAACTGGTGGTTTCGTTGGCGATTCATTAGAAATGGCTAAGTTTGGTAACCGTCATTCAGCAAGCACTTTGATCATCGCTGGTGTTCGTTTTATGGGTGAGTCTGCAAAGATCCTTACCCCTGAAAAACGTATTTTAATGCCAACGCTTGAAGCTGAATGTTCACTTGATCTTGGCTGTCCTGCGGATAAGTTTACAGAATTTTGTGATGCTCACCCCGACCACACAGTGGTTGTATACGCGAACACCTCTGCGGCTGTTAAAGCACGTGCAGATTGGGTCGTTACGTCGAGCATCGCTTTAGAAATTGTTGAAAGCCTAGACGCTGAAGGCAAACCCATTATTTGGGGGCCAGACCGCCACCTAGGTTCTTACATTGCAAATCAAACTGGCGCTGACATGTTGCTTTGGCAAGGTGAGTGTATCGTTCATGATGAGTTTTCAGCTGATGCTCTGAAGAAAATGAAATCGGTCTACCCAGAAGCGGCTATTTTGGTTCACCCAGAATCACCAGCAAGCGTGGTTGAGCTGGCTGATGCTGTGGGTTCAACAAGCCAACTGATCAAGAAAGCGAAAGAGCTGCCTCATCCACAGATGATTGTCGCGACAGACAAAGGTATCTTCTTTAAGATGCAGCAATTGGTTCCTGAAAAAGAGCTGATTGAAGCGCCGACTGCGGGTGCTGGTGCAACTTGTCGCAGCTGCGCACACTGTCCTTGGATGGCTATGAATGGCCTTGAAGCGATTGAAAATGCACTTGAGCATGGTGGTGAGCAACACGAAATCTTCGTTTCTGACGAATTACGCGTTAAGTCTCTTATTCCATTGAACCGTATGCTAGATTTTGCAGAGCAGTTAAATGTGCAGGTAAAAGGTAACGCGTAAGCCGTTCTTTTATCTAACGTACGAAAAACCAGCCAATAGTGCTGGTTTTTTTGTACCTGAGTATAGGGCGACCATATCAATCTTGTGGTCATGTATCTTTTTCTGATGATACATCTTGTTGATATCGCGTATTTTTTCTAGCATGTAACTAAGAGAAATGGATTAGAGGCTCGAATGATAATCTGGTTACAACTCAAACGCTGGATCAAAGCAAACATCTTTGTTTTGAATGGCAAAAACTTACTGTTCACTTTTCTTGGCTACATAGTTCTATCGTGGTCGATGCTGTATTTGGCGGGTGAAACAGATTTAACCAGTTCGGTTACCGTATTTGCTTACTACTTGGTGGTGACGGCTTCTACAGTTGGTTATGGTGATTTGTCACCGACCACGGCTGCGGGGCAGTGGATAGTCATTCTATTTGTGATTCCGGGTGGACTCAGCCTTTTTGCCGCATTACTCGGTAAAGTGGCAACAGAAGGTGTTGAATATTGGCGAGCGGGCTTGCTAGGGAAAAGGAGAGTTAGAGTGGACAACCACATTTTGATGTTGGGATGGAATGAACAAAGAACTATTCACCTCATCCGCATGCTGCAACACGAAGAAACGGGTAAGCGACCAATCGTATTATGTACTCGTTCAGATATCGAAAACCCGTTACCCGGTGAAATCAATTTCGTCAAAGTAAACAGCTACACCGATGGAAAAGAGATGGAGAAAACGGGTATTGAGTCTGCGAGTTGTATCCTGATTGATAACCCAGAAGACGACATTACCCTGTCTGCGGCACTTTACTGTGCTAACCGAAATCCGAAGGCTCACTTACTGGTTTATTTTAAAGATGAAGCGTTGAGCGACCTGCTACACAAACATTGTCCAAACTCTGAATGTATTCCGGCTGTGGGTGCAGAGATGCTAGCAAAGGCTGCGGTAGACCCAGGTTCAAGTGCGCTTCATCAAGAGCTATTGAGCTCAACAAGAGGTATGACACAATATTCAACGTATTTCCCTGAAGACGCTGAGCCTGTCACCGTCGCGCCTATTTTCTCTGTGTTTAAAGAGAAGTACAAAGCAACGCTGATCGCGATTGATACGGGGGATGGTATTGAACTTAACCCAGAACTAGACCAAGTTGTCAGCAGCGGTACTAAACTATTTTATATCTCCGACGAGCGAATTGATGACTTCGATTGGAAAGGCTTCTAGATCTATTATTTTAATCTCGTCCAAAAACGAAAAAAGGCCTCATTGTGAGGCCTTTTGGGTATGTATAAAGCTAACTTTTATTGAGCTTCAGCCAGGGCAATACCACGCTGCGTTAATCCGCAAAGCATGACAGGAACAGCGTTGAAGATCTCTTCGAATTGCTCTAGGCCTTCGATGCCTTGCTCTGCAAGTGTCGCAATTGACGTTTCTGGATCGTAAAGCATGCTCAGTGAAAGCAACACACCGCCCACGAGTGCGTTGTCTTCGCTCTCTTCAGGCATCAATGTTTCCCAGTCATCACGGGCGATCTGCCAGCCTTGAAGTAAGCCTTCACAGAAATCGCGAGCAGCGGTATTCACCACTTCTGCATCATCCAATTGGCAAGCTTCAGGCCAAACCCACGTTCCTTCAATTAGCTCAGGACGTGTTTTATTCCAAAGCGTGATGATAACTTCAATGTAGCTCTCTAGCTGCTCACCATCCGTAAAAGGCGCGACTTCTTCGCCACCCCATAAGAACGGTAGCCACTCATGAGGGGTTAACACATTAGGTGCCGCAGCCATTGCAGTGACAAATCCCATTGTTTTGTGTTCTGTGATTAGCTTTCCTTCCAACTCTGGAAGCGCAAGAATATCTTGTAAAGTCAAAGTGAGGTACCGTAAAAGGGAACATATTTGCGCTTATAGTACCAATGAACTTGTGCCAATCAAGCTTCAATCTAAAAAGGCTTGATGTCATGGATGATAAACACTAGGTTTAACAGAAAAGAAAACAATAAAAGAATTATGCAGATACGGTCGTCTTTAAAGAAAAAAAGTATGGTAGCGCTTGGGTTATACCTTGCGATGTTTATTGCCATTGTCGGTAGTGTGACGTATTACGTCGTAGAATCCCCTGTGCGCGCCAAATTACAACAAAACCTCGACTTGCGTACGCAACTTTTATCCGCATTGATTACAGAGCCGCTCAGCAGCTCTCAAGGCTTTGTTGATAGTCTAGTTGGCTTTGCTCAAGCGCATCGTAACGGTGATGATGTTATTCCGCTCTTTAAATTCATGTTGGCGGCGAGCGACGATACGATCGTCAGTGCTGGAATTTGGCCTGAACCTTATGCGCTTGACCCTAAAAAGCTTCTTAACAGCCACTTTTTCAATAAAGCCGACGATGGGAAAATTGATCAGCTGTTTTCTTACAACAACCCTAAAAACACCCCTTATCAAGAAGAGTATTGGTACACCTCTGTAGTCAACAAAAAACAAGGAACGATCTCTTGGAGCGATGTCTATATCGACCCATACACACACGTTCGAATGATTACGGCTTCTTCCCCTTATTATTACGACGGTACTTTTGCCGGTGTTGCGACGGTGGATCTCTCACTTGAAGAGTTGCTAGGCTTTATCAAGAACCACGCCGAAGAATACAATCTTGGCATTATGCTCAGAGATAAGCTCAATCAAGTGTTGGTTTCGCATAACTTCAATCTCGTTGAAGGGATCTACATCAGTAGCAATCAATTTGGTGATTTCGGTTGGCAAGTGGATGTAGTTAATTCTAAGTCACGTGTAGCAGACGAAGTATTTCGTCAGGTGATGAGTATTGAGGGCGGTATTGTTCCGCTATTGCTACTTTGTGTGATGGCGGGCTATTACTTATTGAACCGTTATTTGATTAGTCCAATTACAACGATTGCCGCACAGCTAGATAGCTCGAAAGCAGGCGAAATCATAGATGTTGACTACTCAAGTGAAGACGAAATTGGTCACTTGATTAAAACGTTCAACGAAAAGACCATTTATCTTGAAGCGGAAAAGGTTAAAGCTCAGGCATCCACCAATGCAAAAACCGCTTTCCTTGCGACCCTGTCACATGAAATTCGTACCCCTATGAATGGGGTATTGGGTACTGCTCAGATCCTATTAAAAACGCCTCTAAATTCTGAACAAGAGAAGCATCTTAAGAGTTTGTATGAGTCTGGTGATCACATGATGACCTTACTTAACGAGATCTTAGACTTTTCGAAGATCGAGCAGGGAAGGTTGGATCTTGATGAGACTCGCTTCCCACTCGATTCGATCATCGGCAGTATCAACAGTGTCTACTACACACTCTCTTCAGAGAAAGGGCTGCAATTCAAAGTGTATTCTGAGGTGCCTTCTGGTCGTTGGTACTTCTCAGATAAAGCACGTCTACGACAAATCTTGTTTAATCTTTTGAACAACGCGGTCAAGTTTACTTCCAGAGGCTTTGTCGAGGTGTACTTGAAAGAAGTCATAGAGGGGAGTGACACCTATCTTAGTATTCGAGTTCGCGACACCGGAATTGGTATTTCTAAGGAAGCTCAAAAGCGTATTTTCAAACCTTTCGAACAAGCGGAGTCTTCCACAACAAGGCGTTTTGGCGGCACAGGCCTTGGCTTAGCGATAGTGAAGAAAATTGCCCAACTCATGGATGGCAGTATTACCGTCACCAGTGAAGAAGGGATAGGCACGAGCTTTGATGTTCGCTTGAAGATTCAGCCATGCCAGCCTGGCGAGATAGAGAGCTTGCCACATAAGAAGTTGGACTACTCAGGCTTAAAAGTATTGATTGTCGAGGATAACCGAACGAATACGGTGATCATTGAAACCTTCATGAGCAGCAAAGGTTTCACTTGTAAGAGCGTCGAAAATGGTGAACTTGCAATACAAGCCGTGGTTGCCGAGCGCTTTGATTTGGTACTCATGGATAACCATATGCCTGTGATGGATGGCGTTGAATCAACCACTGCGATTCGTGCTTTGATAGGTGATGTGTCATCGGTACTGGTATTTGGTTGTACGGCTGATGTCTTTAAAGAGACTCGCGAACGTATGCTGGGGGCGGGTGTGGATTACATTATCGCTAAGCCGATTGATGAGCGTGAACTGGATGACGCCTTGTTCCGCTATTCAAATAAGCTTTACCAATACCATGAAGTAAAAGCGGATTCTCTCGAAAGCCAAGATGTAAAAAAACACGACTCGATAAGTAAAAGCGAGTCACTGCCTAAACCTGATCTGCGAAATAAAGATAACACCGAAGAGCTATTGGTGACGCTGTATGTGGCGCTAGAAGACAACAACCTAGAACTGATTCAATTTGCACTAGAGAGTCTACGTGCCCACGTTGAACCTATGAACAACGCTGAACTTACTGAACAAGTCGATAAAGCGCTAGAGCAGGTTTCTTTAGGAGCACCACCTACACAAGATGTCATTAATATCATTACCGTAAATCTACCGATGGCCTAAATGTTGTTTAATTACGGTAAGTAAATGACGAATTGTCTAATATTTGACCTTGGTTTGATTTTTTGGTGGAAGCCACTGCTTTTTAAGAGGTTTTTGGTTGTTAATTTACAACTTGATTTTTAATTTGGAATATATGACTGCTAATCTTATGATTTAATAGCGACATTATCTGGTAGGGTGTAAATACACCTTGTTTATATGTTACTAATTCACTCAATAGGCAGTGATATATTTTAGGTTTGGCGTCGATGAAGTCTCGTGGTCCATTTTGTATTCGAAACGCAGCTGCGGATACATTTGCTATGGTCGTTTTCTGTTTTATTTCAGGCATGATCGTAGAAGTGTTTATTTCTGGTATGACATTTGAGCAGTCTCTCGCTTCTCGAACGTTATCTATCCCAGTGAACATTGCTATTGCTTGGCCTTATGGTCTTTTTCGTGATTGGTTTTTACGTAATGGTGCAAAGCTTTCACAAAGTTCGTTGATGAAGAATATTTCTGACCTTTTAGCTTACGTGTTGTTCCAGTCGCCTGTGTATGCCGGTATTTTATTGGCGGTGGGTGCTTCAAGCGACCAGATCGTTACGGCTGTAACCAGTAATGCGGTTATCTCGTGTGGTATGGGCGTACTTTATGGCTACTTCCTAGATATGTGCCGTAAATGGTTTCGAGTTCCGGGCTACTACCAACAAGCTTAAGAAAAGCAACAAGCGTAAGTGCAGCGAAAGAATGAAATTTGGTTTGTTTTTGATCTAATGAGTTAATTTGTAATCGAACAAACTGAAAAAGACACTTTTTTTGACAAAGCCCCTTGACCAAAGCAAGTAGAATCAATAAAGTAGCGCCTCGTTGAGTGACAAGCTCAACACACAATCTGTGGAAGGATGGCTGAGTGGCTTAAGGCGCTCGCCTGGAAAGCGAGTATACGTTTATAGCGTATCTGGGGTTCAAATCCCCATCCTTCCACCACTATTCAAAACCCTAGCAGAAATGCTGGGGTTTTCTCGTTTTAGAGCCCCTATATTTCACGTCATCTACATCCATCCCTAGTATCAGTTCCTTTAATCATTTCTTTATAGTTATTTCCTCTATCAATGCCGTCGCAGATTGAACCATATTTGGTGTTTTTATCATCGATAAACGCTTGATCTTTTGGCATGAATCTAGATTATTAATAGTACGAAATATTATTAATAATCTAACTATTAGGAATCCATTACCCCATGACAGAAACCCTAGTTTCTCCAATGCTCTCTTTTACTATCGCGATTTCGTTACTGTTTATCGGTAAAGGTTTGATTGAACGATCTGAAGTATTAAGAAAGTATTCACTACCAGAGCCTGTGATTGGTGGCTTTGTTTGTGCTGCGACCGTAGCGGCGCTTTACTATATTTTTGAAATCCAAATCACCTTTAGCCTAGATGTCAGAGACTTTTTACTTCTCTACTTTTTTGCTGGTATCGGACTCCAAGCGGATATTAAGACACTGATTAAGGGTGGGCGTCCGTTGTTCATTCTATTGTTTCTTGCTGCCGTCTTTATCGTTCTGCAAAACGTGGTCGGGATGGCTGTAGCTTCTGGCTTTGGAATGGATGCGAAAGCAGGCTTGCTGTCCGGCTCTGTTAGCTTAATAGGCGGCGTAGGTACAACGTTAGCGTGGGCGCCAATGTTTGTGGAAGAGTTTGGTATCGCTAATGCGCTAGAGCTAGGTGTGGCGTCAAATACGGTTGGTTTAATTGCTGCGTGTGTGATTGGTGGTCCAATTGCCAACTACCTACTAAACAAGCACAAAGTGAGCCCATCCAATGAAGAAGAAGTGACAGTTGGTGCATACCAAGAAAGTGAAACTCGCACTGAATTGAGCCATTACGGTGTCTTGTGGGCGTGGTTGATTCTCAACTTAACGCTGATGCTCGGTTACAGCTTGAGCGAAGTTATCGATTCGATGGGCTTAAAACTGCCGTTATTCGTAAGCTGCTTAATTGCCGGTATCCTCATAGGAAATATTGGTCGAGCATTGTTCAAGAAGCGCCGTACACAAGAGAAAATTGCTCAAGGCCGCAAAGGCTTAGCGATGATCTCTGACATCTGTTTAGGTATGTTCTTGACCATGGCCTTGATGGGGCTGCGTATCTGGGATCTCGATGGACTGTTTGGCTATATCTCTGTTGTCATGAGTATCCAGATCCTGCTTTCACTGCTGTTTACGATATTTGCCGTTTATTACCTAATGGGGCGAAACTATGATTCTGTGGTGATATGTTCAGGCTTCGGTGGTATCACTCTTGGCTCGACAGCAACTGCAATTGTTAACATGACCGCGGTAACTCACCGCTATGGCGCAAGCCCACAAGCATTCATTGTGGTGCCATTAGTGTGTGGATTCTTTGTTGATTTGATTAACGCGTTAGTGATCAGTTTCTTTGTTGGTCTGTAGTGACTTCCTAGTACTTTCTTGTCATTAACTAGAGACAACTCTCAGTAGCTTGCTCGATTGAGTGAGCGCTTTGATTCTTGGGTGACTAGCTCGAAAATACGCCATATTTTTCTATCAATCTGTATCTTTTGTCTACTAATTTTTGAGAATATCGTATTTATTAAACCTTATATTTTCATGCTGACCGCTTCTTCCTCTCTATTCTTTTTTGTAGTTGTAATATTATAAATAAGGTTGACTTTTCGTGAGGGAAATCTCTTACGATCATATTTATAATATCTTCGATTTTTGTTTTTTATTCTAAATTAATTAAAAACTTTGATTGTTTTCAGTGTAAATAATAAACACAAATTAAGCTTTTAGTATAAAAATTTCAATTAGTTTATTGTTATGGTTTCTTTGTGATGGGCGTTGAAATAGTTTATTTTTCAACCGTACATCTACTTATTATGATTTTTATCACACTTATAAAAAATATAATAAATTAAATTTTACGGTTTTTTTTGTTTTCTGATTAAAAGATTAAGTCAATTTAAACAGTTGGTTATATTGTTGCTTTTGTCATTTGCGTTTCTTGGTGAGTGTTAATTGAACAGAGAAAAAATTAACATCATAAATTTTTGATCGAAAATTAACCATTCTGCTGGTGTGGTAATTTGAATGTTATTAAATGAAGATATAACATGCCGGCAAATTTATTAGACCTTGATGCCATATGTTTACAAATATAAAAAAAATCCTTGTACTTTTTGTGTTTTTTGGGATCGCTTTTACCACTGGCTGTCAGTCAACTAAGCCAACTTGGTATTCGAAACCTCAAGCAGATACTAGCGAGTATATCTATGCGGTGGCACAGGCAAGAACTCTGTCTCACGCAAAAAAAATTGCAGTGAACAATATTAATGAGAAGCTTTGGACTCAAGTTGAATCTTCTTTTTATATGCGTGAAACCGCGCGTGACACGAATGGTACCGGGTTTTCAAATAGCTTAGTAGACAACAAAGTAAATACGAAAACCGAATCATTGACCCTTAATGGTATTGAATATGTACAGATGGAAGAGAACGCTCTCGGGGCATTTGTCGAAGTTAAAATAAAGAAGAATTTAGTGACTCAGCAGTTAATACGTGAAATTCAAGATATTAACCGCAAAGCACAGAGAGAAATCGCAGCCCTAAAACATGAAGATAAACTGCTTTGGTGGCTGGATAACCGTAACGCACATCAAACGCAGCAGGATGCATCAGTGCGTATTGCGATGTTGTCGCCTTTAAACCCGACCTATCAAGCTGACATCAGTTCAATTGAACAACTGGTTGTTACTCATCAAAAAGTAAGCAGTGAGATCAATATTCGCCTTTCGTCTGATCGAGAGTCGAGCAAGGCCGTCCAGTTATTAGGCAACCAACTTTCTGTATTTAATATTGCCACATCGACATCTAAGAAAAAGAACCAAACACATATTCTGAAGGTGGATTCAGAGCGACGAAGAAATAAAGTAGGTGATGCATTTATTTCAACACTGGTTTCGAATATCAAAGTTGTCAACATGAATTCGAAAACAGTATCTCGCAGTGAAATTATTTCTACGGGTAATTCTGTCACTAATTACACATATGCCGACGAAGGGGCTGCTCGCCATTTCGATGAGCAAGTAAAAGAAAAAGGGATTTGGGCAGCGCTAGGTTTAATCAAATAGCAAACTCCAGATTCTAAAAAAATAAAATAAAACAAACATGTTCGGAGCGAATAAATGTTAAAGAAAACGTTAATGGCTAGCGCTGTACTGGCAACTTTGTCTGGTTGTGCGTCAGTGAGTGAAGTATGTACGCCTGATACACGCGTAGAAATCGAAGCCGCTGACATTCAGTTGCCTTCTTCAGACGATACTAAGGTGGTTGTTCTTCCAGTTGACCTTGAGTTCAAAAATTCGGCATCGAAAAAGATGCAGGCAGCAATGCGAAATGCATTAGAAACTCAAATCGATGAAACCGGTGCAAACCTTGTTGACCGTAAAATTGCCAACAAAGCAAAAAGCGAAATTAAACTAGCAGAGCAGAGTGGTCGCCTAAGCAGCAAAGGCGTTCCAATTGCTGATTATGCAATCATCACGGAAATTACCAGTGCCGACCTAAGCACGTCATTCAGTGAGCGTCGTACTTACGAGAATGATGAAGGTGAAACTAAGGTTGTTCCAGCGTCATGCAGTTATGATTTTGATGTAGAAGCGATTGCGAAAGTAGTGGCGTTACCAAGCATGGAAGTGATGAAGCGTATTAAACTTGAAGGCGATTTTTACTCGTCTTCAGAGACCAGCAATTCTCGTTGCCCGGTAAGTGAATCAGGTTACGGCGCAATGGCTGCGAAAGCGGCTGCAGAAGCCGTAAAGTATTCTACTGACTTGGGCAAAATGTTGGCGGCAAGTGCTCCGGTTTTAGAGATGCGCCAGTGTGCAGCTGGGACTCAAGTACGTGTTGCAATGGGCAAACAAAAGAAAATTAAACCGGGTACAGATATTCTGTTTTCAAATGCAATGAAATCGATGGAAGGCGAAACTGAAATTTTCCCAATCGGTGAAGGCTACGTTGTAAACAACGAAGTTAATGCGGTGACCGACAAGTACTCTTGGGTTGTGATTGACGAAGAAGTCTCACTAAAAATGAAAAAAGGCACAATGGGTAAAGTCGACGCATCAAGTATAGAGTGCGCAATTACTGATATTCCATGCCAACTGGAAAAAGCTGAAAGAGCCGTTAAGGAAATCTAATAACTTATGAAAAAATTACTTATTGCTATCTCATTGGTAACAGTTTTAGCTGGCTGTCAAAGCAACAATGCGACCGTTAAAGAGACGCAAAACTTTGCGCCTTGTACTTTCCCTGATGCACCTACTGTATCAGCTCCGGGTTGGATCTGCGATGTGATTCCTACTGATATCGCTACTGCTGCCAAGGGCTACGCAAAGAAAAGCGCTGCGGGTATGAGTGTTATGCGCAAGATTGCTGTAAATGATGCGCGTGTAAACCTTGCTGCTGAATTCGAAACTGACGTAAGCAACTTATTCCAAGCTGCGACAGAGGGCGTAACATCAACCTCTTCTGCTGAAGGTTTAACGTTAGTAACAGAAGAAGTTAAAGAGACGTTTGAAAATATCACTAAGTCCGTAGTGAACAAAACGCTCACAAACAGCCGTGTCATTGTAAGTCAAGCTAGCCCTACTGGTGGCTTGTACGTTCTAGTTGGCATGGACCAAGCGGCTTATGATGCGAACATGAATAAGGTTATCGACGAAGTCGGTGGTGAAGATTCTGCACTTTGGGATCAATTCAACAACGAGAAAGCAGCTACAGATCTTGCAGCGGCATTCGATGCTTTGAAAAAATAATCGTGGTATGACGATTAGTTAAAGTGAAAAGGCCGCCGATTGAGTGGCCTTTTGTTTCTATGTATTTTAGGACGAGACAATGCAATCTCGGAGTTAGTTATGTATAAAACGATCACCAAAACAGGGTTAGCGATAGCAATCTCTATGGCAATTAGTTTCCCTACGCTTGCTGTGTCAGATAACCAAAAACAGCAGTTAAACAATGCAGTGGTTAATGCCAGTCAATCCCAAGAAGAAAGGCTCAAAGAGTTCCATGCTTATGTAAATGCGTATTTGGATGAGTATGAACAATGGCGTGACGAATACACCAATCAGCTTGATGAACGTCGTACAGACCTTATTAAAACGTGGGGTGAAGGGGAGGTTTCTTCTCAAACCACACAAGTTGAATACTCCCAAGGTGATCAAGTTAAAACCGCTGTGGATTATGAAAATAATACGGCGACCGTTTCTGTTTTAGTTGATAAAGACAGTAGTGCAGAAGAGATTGATGATCTTGTAAAGGGAATCCCGGTAGAAGTTGCAGGGCAAGTGGTAGAGCTATCAGACTTTAAAGCTCAAGACCACGAGGTTTTGTACTCTTGGGAAAAAGAGCAAGAAGAAAAGGACTTTGTAATCGAACAGACGCAAAGTCAAATGAATGAGCTTGATGTTCAAGCTGAGCGTCTTATTCAATCAAACACGGGCATTCCAGATTCATTCATTTATCAGCGTGCTCACAACAAAAAACTGGCACTCCTGAGCAAAGCGCAACAGCGTATTGCAGCACAGACTAAGCTGTACGATGAAATGCGTGCTAAACACGGAATTGAAGTAACACGACTAGAACCTCAGGTTGAAATCGTTGAACTGGTTGAAAAAGTAGAATCCCCTAAGGAAGTCGTGAAATCAGAGCCAGTTGCAGAACCAAAGCAACCTTCGAAAGTGGTTCAAATGACCGTAGAGGACGCAGCTGAAAAAGCACCTGAAACTCACGCTGTGAAACCTAAGCCTGTAGTGGAAGTGGCTGCTACGCCAGTGAAACCTAAAAAGGTGGTCACCTACAAAGTTAAACTTCCTGAAAACAGCTTAAAAGCGCGTGCAAGCAAGTACAGTTCTTTAGCTGAGAAAGAAAGTAAAAACTGGGAAATAGATGCAGCACTGATTATGGCAATTATGCATTCTGAATCCGCTTTTCGCCCTGATGCTAAATCACACGTACCGGCGTTTGGTTTGATGCAAGTGGTACCAACCAGTGCGGGGCATGACGTGAACAAACAAGTTCGCAATATCGATGCGCCAATGAAGGTTTCGGACTTGTATCAGCCTGTCATCAATGTTGAAACCGGTACCGCTTATTTGGATATCCTAAACAGTAAGTATCTGCGTAAGATTGAGAATGATGAAAGTCGTTTGTACTGTGTGATTGCGGCTTATAACACTGGCGCTGGTAACGTTGCCCGGGCATTCAACAAAGATCGCTCAACGAGTATCGGCAAAGCATCCAAAGTGATCAACAAAATGACTCCACAAGAGGTGTATAACCACCTAGTTGCGAAGTTGCCATACGATGAAACGAAAAATTACTTGAAGAAAGTGAACAGCCGTATTGCATTATATAAGTAAAGCTTTTTGAAGCACTTGCGAAAAGCATGTGCTTTAACTTTTTGAAGAGGTGAGATTAAATATGTTTAAGATTTTCGCTTTATTTTTCATCGCTATTGGTATTTACCTAGGCCTTAATTACAGCGACGAAATTGAAGATATCATGGACACTGATGCTTTTGAGCGAGTGCAGGAACGTGCTGAAGACGGCAAAGATGCATTGATGGATACAATTGATGAGATTAAAGGTTAAAAATGTCGGAAGAACAGAGTGCTGATATTTCTAAAGATATTCAAGAGGAATTACAAGAACTCCAAGATGCACAAGAATCACTGCTAGAAGAGCAAAAGAAAGGCGGCCTAGCTCGTACTATAGGTTTGGTCTCGGTTATTTCTATTGCTTTGGGTGGCTTTAATGACAGCTTTGATGCATTGGAAAAGATGTTCGACTTTGGCCTTTCTCAAATGACGGATATTCCATCTCATAGAAAGCTAGAGAGAATATATATTCGTTCATCCGCTGAAGCTTTGGATCAAACGTTTGGCGCACCGGTATATATAAAACGCTCAAGTAGTGATGATGTGATCAAATATTATCAAGATGATAATTTCATACTGTCTGCGATTACTAGAGATAACGCTATTGTCGCTTACCTTGTCTTCCCTGATGAAGGTTTTGTACCTCAAACGCTTGAACATTCAGGTGGTTCAGAGTTTTTTAATCAGCCTTTTAATGCCATTGAAAGTGTCAATGAAATCCGAGCGTCGTTCGCTAGAACCGGTAATTATTACATTGAAGAAAACAACGGCGGGGAATTCGGATATCTCTATTCTTCAATCAGTGGCGTCAGTGAATTTATTACGCCAATGACAAAAAGCAATAGGAATTTGCTGGCTGCTGTAGTTGACTCGTTAACGATGGACGAAGATGTCGTTTCTAGCGTCCAATCTTTGAGATTGAGCGCCAAACCAAACTTCTATGGTTACAGTACATTAGGTGTAGACGCTCTCGAAGAAGCGATTTTATCGAACACAGAGTATCGTTTGATTCATAAGAGTTAAGCATTAACACATCAGCTCTAGCTTCTTACACAGCTAGAGCTTTTATTAGCAGTTGGATTATGGCAAATTCAAAGTTCGATACCTTTCTAGAAAGACTCAAAGGCAATAAACGAATCATTGTCCAAGCTCATGACTTCCCAGACCATGATGCATTGTCTTCGGCGTACGCTCTGGCTTACTTATTAAAAAAGAAAGGATTTCAAACATTTATTACCTTTCATGGCTACATCGATAGAGTGTCACTTAGGAATTTGATCGATTGGTTAGAGATTCCAATCTATGAGCCAAAAGACTTGAAACTACAACCAGACGACAAGATTATTGTTGTTGATGGTTGTATTGGTGAAAAGAACGTTACTGACGTTCCTGGCTTAGAAGTCGCAGTGATTGATCACCACCAAGTCAAAGTACCTGATTTTGTATGGTATTCCGATGTGCGAGCAAATTATGGCGCAACAGCAACCATGATGGTCGAGTATTACCGCTATTTTTCTTTGCCGATGCCACAAAAAATTGCAACAGCACTATTGGTCGGTTTGAGCTTTGATACCACTAACTTTACTCGAGCTGTGGGAGCTGCTGACCTAAAAGCACTGTTGTATCTTCAGGCGAAGGCCGACAATAGTATGGTCAACAAGATTTGTCGTAATCAGGTCGAGTTCCATGAGTTGCAACTTTTCAATTCGATGCTGACAAACTTACGCCGTGAAAAAAATGCAGCATTTGCGGTGCTTCCTGAAGGTTGTCCTAAAAATATGCTCGGTGTATTAGGTGATTTTCTATTAAGTGTTGATGAGCTTGATATCGTAGTGCTCACTGCGAAGAGTCATGAGAAAACCTTTATCTCTCTTCGTTCAGAGTGTTCCAATAACAATGTCGCAAATATAGTTAAAAGGGCACTGAACGATAAAGGGATCGGTTTTGGAGGTGGGCATTCTCACATGGCTGGTGGCATCATCAACAATCAGTTTCAACTCAATGATGACCTTGATTATGTCTATGACTTGATTCGACCGAACCTAGTACTCAGCGTTTAAACGGTTGATGTGCAGGCTTGAAGTGACTCGGTGCACAAGTTAGTAAGTGCAAACACGATCTTGATAAATTGGGATACATGTTCGCAGCAAATTTGTGAGAGGCTTGATTCAGTGTCAGTTGAATCACAAGGAAGTTGAATGCACCACTTTAATATCCGAGCGCTGGAATACCTTAATGCTTTATCGAAATACGGGTCATTGCGTAAGGCATCTAAGATGATGAACGTTGACCCTGCCGCGATGAGTAGAATGCTGACACAGTTAGAAGCGCAAGCGGAAATGAAAGTATGGGAGCGCAACAACCGCCAATCACTGTTAACTGAAGCGGGTAATGAACTGCTGAATTACTACCGTTCCATTGTTCGTGGAGAGGCTGCAGTGCTTGCTCGACTAACTAAGCTTAAAAACCTCAAAGGAGGCAATGTCAGTATTGCCATCGGTGAAGGGTTTATTACCAACTTGGTGTCAAAGCCGATGCAAACCTTCATGGCTCGATACCCTGATATCAACTTATCAATTGAGATTGCTGGGGCATTGGACGCCGTAAAAATGTTGGAAGATCAACAGATCGATTTCGCGATTACCTATGCTTCTGCACCGCACCCTAAACTGCACTCTCACGTTGAACGCAGCCATCCGCTCGAATTGATTGCTCCGAAAGGGCACTTCCTTACGATGAAAGAATCGCCTGTGGTAATGCAAGATATTCAAGACGCTTCTCTCGCCTTAATCGATAATTCGACCGGCATGGGGAGGTTGGTAAAGCAGGCCGAACAAATTTCCCATCTTACCTTGCAGCCCAAGCTTCAAACTAACTCGGTCACTGCACTGACTAACTTTGTTTCAGCAGGGCTGGGCGTAACCTTTATGCCCAAACTCACCGTGATCGATGAGATAAAGTCAGGGCAGATCGAAGTGGTTGCGACCGAGTTGGAGATGCTATCAAAGGCGACGGTTAAGGTTCAATCTTTGAAAGGTCGCGCACTCACGCTGCAAGCCGAGACCTTGTTAGATTTCTTACTTGAAAACGCCACTTTCTTGAGTCATGACGCTTACAATATCTAGGCATAGTAGATTCATGTAACGATCCCTCCTAAGCTCCCAAGTTCCCAAGTTCCCAAGCTCCCAAATACCGCCAATATCACAGTTCCAAACTGCCGAATTCGTTTTTAAGTTGAATTGAGTTTTTGTCAACACTCTCTCTATTGTTAAGTCAACATGAGCGGAATAAGTTACAAATCATTAACGAAACGAGTTTTAGACTGACAGCTGTGTTCGACAGGTTTTGGCTTTGTCGGGCATTAGGAGAAGAGAATGGAAGTTATTGTAATTGGCAGCGGTGTTATTGGGTTGACTAGCGCATGGTATTTGGCTAAAGAAGGTCACTCGGTCACGGTTATTGATCGTCAAGATGGCAGTGGTAAAGAAACCAGCTTTGCGAATGCTGGGCAAATTTCTTACGGCTATTCTTCACCATGGGCGGCGCCTGGTATCCCTTTGAAAGCGATGAAATGGTTAACCCAAGAACATGCCCCTCTCAAAGTAAAGCCTTCGCTTTCTCCCGAGTTAGTTTCTTGGGCAACGAAGATGCTCGCCAACTGCAACGAAGCTAAATATGCACAGAACAAATCGCGGATGTTGAGAGTCGCGAACTACAGCCGAGATTGCCTGACTGAGCTAAGAACCAGTGAGCAATTGGCTTATGAAGGTAGGCAGAAAGGGACGCTACAAGTGTTTCGAAGCGAGAAGCAATTGGATTTCATTCAGCAAGACATGAAGTTGCTACAAGAAAGCGGGATAGAGCACTCGTTGTTTGACGTTGAGCAATGCCTATCCATTGAACCAGGTTTAGCGGACGTGAAAGATAAGCTGGTGGGTGGCCTGTATTTACCACATGATGAAACCGGTGATTGCCATCAGTTCTGTTTAACCTTGACTGAGAAAGCCAAGCAACTCGGTGTTAGGTTCGTGTTTGATACTGAAGTGGTCAAGCTCAATCATCAGAATCAAACCATTGAGAGTATTACCACGACTCAAGGTGAATTCAAAGCGGACGCTTACGTGGTCGCTTCAGGCAGTTATTCTCGAGACTTGTTGAAGCAAGTTGACCTGTCTATTCCTGTCTATCCAGTGAAAGGGTATTCGCTAACACTACCGATCGTGAATGCAGATAAGTCACCAACCTCTACTGTAATGGATGAAACCTACAAGGTGGCGATGACGCGTTTTGATGACCGAATTCGTATTGCGGGTACGGCAGAGCTCGCTGGTTTTGACTACCTAATCCCAGAAAAACGCAAAGCCACGATTGATATGGTGATCAAAGATCTCTTTCCACAAGCGGGTGATTTTTCAAAGGCTGAATACTGGACTGGGCTAAGACCAATGACGCCAGATGGCACGCCTATTATCGGCAAGACTCCGATTAAGAACTTATTTACCAATACGGGCCATGGAACATTAGGTTGGACGATGGCGTGTGGTTCAGGGAAGATCTTGGCAGGCATAGTCAGTGGTTCTTCAAGTGATATCAAAACAGATGACTTGAGTATTCATCGTTATTTGTAACAACATGATGTAATGATGGTGAAAGTAACCCCATTCTAAGTTTTAGAATGGGGTTACTTTTCTGAGTGGATGTCGAAGGTTATCTGGTGGTGGTTTCTAGCACATGGGTAAATCTATCCCACGATTTTTGGTCAGCTTCTTGTTGATAGTTGTTTGAGCCGAATACGGTAAAGGCATGTGGCGCACCACTGTAGGTGATCATTTCATGCGGAACCTTGGTTGTTTCAAGCTGAGCGGCAAGGCTGCTAAAATCTTCCATTGTAATCATAGAATCTGCTGTGCCATGGAACACGACAACCGGAGCTTTTGTCTCAGAGTAGTCTTGTCCTTTAGGTGTCGATAAACCGCCATGGAAGGTGACATAAGCTTTCGATGGGATGCCCGCACGAGCGGCTTCTAAAACGGCTGCGCCACCAAAACAGTAACCCATCATCACGTTGTTATCTAAGTTACCACCAAGTCGTTTGGCTTCCATCGCTCCCGCATTAAGTAGTGCACGCATTTTTTCTCTGTCTTTATACAACTCGCCTGTGTGTTGTTTTTTGTCTTTCACTTCGGTCGGGCGAATGCCTTTACCAAATAGGTCGATGGCGAACACATTGTAACCGAGTTCGTTGAGCATCTCAGAACGTTTCTTTTCGTAATCAGTTAAGCCATCCCAATCGTGAATTAGCAGCACCAAAGGTGCTTGGTCACTGGCCTCACTCCAATAACCTTCGTAATCCATACCATCGACTTGGTAAGTGATGTTTTCTCCTGAAATCGCAGAGAAGGGCAGTAAAACTGAAAACAGGCCGAGCGTATTGATTGTTCGCATGCGTGATTCCTTTCGATGACAATTGACGTTCCAATCGAAAGTATAGATAACGCGATGATTCTCGCCAGATTTCTGTTTTTAACTTGAAATGTATGGCAGGGATAGCAGGAGGCTATTGCTGATGAATAGCCATCGAGAGGGAGTACGATGGCTGTTTTGTGATGTTCTCAGCTTACCAAAACTTGAATAGCTAAACTGGGGAATAAAGAAAACAATTACCAAGATGCGTTGGTTTTGGTTTTGGTTTTGCTAATGCTCATCTCTGGATACTTACGTTGATAGCGCGGCAACATCGACTCATTACCTAAGATGCCACCTTGATGGATATAGATGACGGTTTTGGTTGGGTTGTCTTCTTGCCATCGCTCTAGGCATTGCCACATCAATGGGTCGTAGAGTAGGTCGAATTCAATATCCGTTTGTTCTTGTAGACCCAACCAGGTTTGATAGTCCTGTTGATACAACTTACCAAAGTGGTGTTTGGTTTTGAGCGGTAAGATCTGTGGGTGATCGGATTCGCCAAGTTCATTGAATTGCTGCGTTAAATAGTCGCTGCCGCCAACACACGCACAGGTTAACACCGGGATGTTGTGCACTTTTAAATGCTTATGCAGATATAGAGCCGTACTGCCGGTGCCTGCTGGTAGTGCGACCACGAAATCGTGTTTGTTTTCGAAACGCGTCCAGCTGAGTATTTCCATCGCCAGTTGCTTCACGCCGTATTCAGAAAGCTGAGAGCGTCCACCTTCAGGCAATACAATGCACTGAGAATCTGGCTGTCTTATTTGCTCAATATACTCCTGAGGATGAAGCTCAGAGCCCGTCTCTTTGACTGAAATAACCTTAGCGCCCAAGTCTACAGCGCCACGGTAATTGCCGATTGGACGTTCTTGTAGCCATTGAGGAAGGTGGTCAACGTAAAACTCAAGCGTCCAGCCTTTAATTTTTGCAAGTGCAGCGAGTGAGAATAGAGAGTTAGCTTGCGCAGAACCGTAGCTGATTAAGGTTGTCGTATTCGGGTGTTCGTCTTCGAGTAGCTTCATGAACTTTCGTGCTTTATTGCCGCAAAAGTGAGAGTGGAGTTGATCGTCACGCTTTAAGAAAAAGGTGTGGTCGTTGTATTGATGTTGAGTTACGGGGCTATTATTTAGTTTCATCGCGCTTAGACAAAATGCTGACTAAGAAGCCAGCATTTTTAGTTCAAATAGGACTAACAAGTATCTAGTAGCCTGCAAGTGCTGTAAACCAACTAAATCAAGTTTTCGTCGGATATTGAGTACAGCTCTAAGAGTTTATTTGGTGCTGATCTAGTTTATGTTTTTGTAGATGTTTGTTTAGATGAGGTTGAATCTGTCTGAAAGGCGATTCTGGCAGTGCACCCTCCAGAGTTGCGATTGACCAACTCAAAGCCCCAATGGAAGCGTTGGCACAAGTCGTCGACAATCAATAAACCTAATCCATGACCATTCGGATTGTATTGTTCCTGAAGGCCTTCACCTTGGTCCTCAATCACAATACTCTGTTCGGACAGGGTAACCGTGACAGTGCCACTATTGGTTGCTGCAATCGCATTTCTCAACAAGTTGCCGACCAACATATTCATGATCGCGCTGGTGGCTTGAATGGTGGGTTCTGATTGAACTTGTAAGGTTATCTCGACTTGCTTCTCGTCTGCCTGTAACGAGTTTTTCGAAACGATTGTCTCTAACTCTTGCTGACTAAACAAGCGCAGCGGTGCATCGTCACTGTTTCTTTCATAACGAACTAAACCGAGTAGGGCATCGACCATTTCTGACATCTGGATAATGGCTTCATCAATGCGCTCAACCTGACGAGATTGAAATTCCGTTGTTTCGCTTCTTAATAGCAATTTATTTGCACCACGAGCGACCGTTAGTGGGGTTCTTAATTCATGACTTGAATAACGAGCAAACGCCTGTTCACGTTTGATCAAGGAATTGATTTCTCTACGGTATTGATTGAGTTGGTCTGTTAACTGACGAAACTCAACAGCTGCACCTTCACTGACATCAAACTCTTCATTAAGGTTGAGCTTATTCGACTCAAGCTGTTCAGAAAGAGAGTTGAAGGGCTCAATCAGTCGTTTGGAAAGGCGAGAGAGTAAGGTGCCAAAGCTAAATATCAAAATGGATAACAGCACCAACACGAACGAGATGGCGTATACCAATTCATAGGTATCAAATTCGACGCGATCTATCTCAGACATAAGGATGATCGGGTAAGTTTTACCTTCATGAGAGTATTCTCCCACATAGATCATTCGCGACTCCGGCTCGTCGCCGACTTCACCAAGGAAGTTATCCTTACCTTCTATGTAAGGTGTGTACTCTTTTGGTACAAATGACAGGTCATTGTACGCCATGGTGAGACCGTCAATACGTATTGCGCCGCTCTCGCCAGCTTGAAAGAGTTCGACAGCATAGTTTCGGTCAATCAGGATGCGTCTTTCACCGACCCGGTCTTCTGACATATACAACCCGGCAACAAAAACGACATAGACGAATGCAGACACAATCACGGCCATCAACCCAAAGAAAAGCGCTAGGCGGCCTGTGAGGGTTTTGGTGCTTGTCAGAACATTTGAAATCAATTCGATGGCTCCAGACGGAATCCAACTTTAGGAACGGTAATCAACATTGGGGTGTCAAAAGGCTTGTCGAGTTGATTACGCAGTTGATAGATATGGCTACGTAACACATCGTTGTTGGGTTCGTCTTCTTGCCATAGCTTGTAGGAAATATCTTCACGAGTCACTACTTCAGGTGCTTTTTGGCACAGCATCTCAAGGATGGTGTAAGTCGTTGGGTTAAGCGCGAGCAGTTTGTCTTTACGGTAGGCTTTACGGGTTTTTTGATCAATGGTGAGTTCATCAAACTGAAGCTTAGAAGAAGCCACTTTTCCTCGGTAACGACGAACAAGCGCGTTCATTCTGGCTTCCAAAATATCCAAATCAAAAGGTTTGGTTAGATAGTCATCGGCACCATGCTCAAACCCTTTTAACATATCATCGCGGCTATCTAACGCAGTCAACATCAAAATAGGTGTCGCGTTGCCTTGGTCTCGCAGTTTATTACAAACCGTGAGGCCGTCCATTCTTGGCAACATCAGATCCAATATGATGATATCAAATGAGTTTTCCAACGCGAGTTGCAGGCCGAGTTCGCCGTTGTCCGCATAATCGAGTTCCATGCCAATACACTCAAAATAATCAAATAAGACACCTGCGATTTCACGGTTATCTTCGACTAATAGAACTCGTTTCATTTTGATTCTCATACAGAAATAGACGGTAACATTATCCTGAGTGAGCGTGAAAAATATGTCAATAACATAACTTTCACTTATGGGAGGGTAGATTGGATTCAGATTAAAAAATAGAAGAACGTATTATGTCTGAACTTCATATAAGCCGCCCTAAGATATCTACATCGCAGATCAACCCTGCGGTTTCTCTGTCTATCATTGTGCCTTTTTACGATGAACAAGAGGTATTGGAAGAGTTCCACTCTCGCCTTACCAAGGTACTTGATAGCTTGCCCATCAAGAGTGAAATCGTTTATGTCGATGACGGTAGCAAAGACAGCAGCTTGGAGTTGGTGAGTTCATTCACTTCAATCAATAGCTCAATTTCTGTTATCGGTTTAAGCCGTAATTTCGGCAAAGAGTCAGCGATGAGCGCAGGCCTTGAGCACTGTCGTGGACAAGCGGTGATTTTGCTAGACGCTGACTTACAAGATCCACCTGAGCTGATTCCGCAAATGATTGCCAAGTGGCGCGAAGGTTATGACGTAGTCAATATGCAGCGTAGCCAGCGCGACGGTGAAACATGGTTTAAGAAGTTTTCAGCAGCGAGCTTTTACAAAGTAATGAACGTGGCTGCGAAGATTGATGTTCCTGAGAATGTGGGTGATTTCCGACTGTTAAGCCGAGAAGTTGTCGACCATATCAATCAGCTTCCAGAACGTAACCGCTACATGAAAGGCATTTTTTCATGGCCGGGTTTCCGACAAGCGACGCTCCAATTTAAGCGTGATGCTCGCTTCTGTGGTGAGACCAAGTGGAACTACCTCAAGTTAATCGGTTTGGCGATGGATGGGATTACCTCGTTCTCTATCCGACCTCTGCGTATTGCGACGGCCGTTGGTGGTTTAGTGGCGCTTACTGCTTTTGTGTATGGCGTCTTCATCGTATTCAAAACCATTATGTTTGGTGAGCCTATCACGGGTTACCCGTCAATGATGGTCGTGCAACTTGCCCTTGGCGGTATTCAACTCCTGAGTATTGGTTTAATGGGGGAATACATAGGTCGTATTTTCATTGAAACCAAGAATCGTCCTTTGTATCTGATCCAATCGGTGGTCGATACACCTGCATTAAAAACACATTTCAAATTAGAGGAGTCAGCATGAGTCTGAACAGAACGCACCTATGGTATTTGTTGGCTTTTGCACTGGTTCTAAGACTCCTATCTTTGGCGACTTATCCGTTAATGGATACTACGGAGGCGCGCTACGGAGAAATGGCTCGCTTAATGGTGGAAACCGGCAATTGGTTAACACCTCAGTTTGATTACGGCATTCCTTTTTGGGGCAAGCCACCGTTGTTCACATGGATGAGTGCTGCGGGGATTGAGCTGTTTGGTTTGAGTGAGTTTGCTGTTCGTGCACCTCACTGGTTAGCGGGAGTAGCGACAATTTTGTTAACCGCTTACATGGCGAAGCGAACTGGGCAAAGTGCGTTGGTTGCCGCGGTAGTGTTGGCGACATGCGGTATTTTCTCTATTGCCGCGGGCGCTGTGATGACAGACATAGCATTAACCTTAGCGATGACCATTGCCATGTTAGGCTTCTACTTGTGTTGGCTAGGAGGAGAGGGTTGGAAAGGTGAAGGCAGTGCGAAGACTAATCGATCTTGGGGTTATGTTGGTTTCATTGGCTTAGCACTAGGCTTGCTTGCAAAAGGGCCAGTAGCGATTGTGATCATGGGTATCGCAGTTTTCCCTTGGTTAGTATTACAACATGGCTTCTTTGGCGCTTTCAAAGTGCTTTGGCAACGCTTTCCATTGTTGTCTGGCTTGGGTGTGATGCTAGCGATTGCTTTGCCTTGGTACATCATGGCTGAAATGGCAACACCGGGCTTTATTGATTACTTTATTGTTGGCGAGCACTTTAAGCGCTTTGTTGTGAGTGGCTGGGAGGGCGATTTATACGGTTCTGCCCATGACCAAGCTAGAGGCATGATCTGGCTGTTTTGGCTTCAAGCGGCTGCGCCGTGGTCGATTGTATTACCTATATTGGCATTTGCTCGACGTAAGAAAATTGCAGAAATTAATATTGAAAATCGCGGCTTGTTTTCATTTCTTGTCTGTTGGTTGATTTCACCTCTGATTCTTTTCACTATGGCGGGCAATATTCTCCCTGCTTACGTCCTGCCAGGTATTCCGGCTCTTGGCTTGTTGATTGCTATACTCGTAGTGGAAAAAGATAAGAAGTGGTTCTCGAGCGTGGCTTTGGTTCTTCCTGTGTTGCTAATGATTGCGATGGTCTACCTGAATCTCGGCAAGGCGAACGAGAAAAGTGACCGTATTATTTTCGAACAGATTACGGATTCTGCGCCAAGCTTTTACGTGGGTAAACGACCATTCTCTGGGCAATTTTACAGTCATGGTCAAGCGAAAAAACTTCTCGATATCGAGCAGCTAGATGGCATTGATAAGTTCTATCTGATTGGTAAAAGATCTGAAGTGGAAACCAAGATTAAAGAGAACGCATTAACGTGTATTCTAGAGCCAACGGTGAAAATAAAGCGTGCTTTATTCAGCTGTCATAGCTCAAGCATCAAGCCAAATCTATCGTTGAGTCATATTCAAAGTGGCAGCGATGTTCAGCGTTAACTCGGGGTTACGAATGTTCAACAACAAGCTTCAAACGCACAGTCAGAGGTTACAGTCCCACCACAAGGTGGTTCGATTTGCTGTGGTTGGGGTTGGTGGGTTTGTTGTTGATTGCTTAGTTTTTGCGTTATTGCATTATGCCGTTGGGCTGCCTTTGATGAGTGCACGGATAGGATCTTTCATTGCAGCCGCCACGACAACGTGGTTTGGTAATCGAGTGCTAACTTTTGACTTCAAAGGGCAGGGTAGTTGGTCAGAGAAGTTGATTCAGTGGCAAAAGTTCATGTTTTCCGCATCGATATCGGCGATACCTAATTTGCTGTGCTTTAAGCTGATGACGGAATTGCTTCCTGCATTTACTGGGGCTGTATTTATCGCAATGGCCGTTGGTATCTTGGTGGGTATGGTCACTAACTATTTGTTTAGTCAGTATTGGGTCTTCACCCGTTAAGCTCCCTTGTAATCAATTAGCCAAGTAAAAATATTGGTAACAGACACAAAAAAGCGCAGCTAAATAGCTGCGCTTTGTGTTTTATTATCGTGAATTGTATCGGTTCGCTATATTAACGCTGTGTTGCGCGCTGGCGATTCTTTCCGTTACTTGCAGGTTTACCACCTTGACCATTACCCGCTTTGCTGCGGTTTGGCTTGCCATTCCCGCCGCCATTGCCTTGAGATTGCTGACTAGCAGGGGCTTTTTTGATGAAGCCAGTCGCTGGTTTATTCGCGTTACCATTACCGTTCTGCTTTCCGTTGCCCTGATTGCCGTTACCTTGGCTACCTGTTGGCTTCTTACCACCCGGTTTAGGCTTATTGCCACCAGGCTTAGAATGGTTACGTGGGCTTTCGCCGCCAAGACCCGGTTGAGCTTTACTGTGCTTAGTTGCAAAACGTTGCGAGCCGTGACGACCAGACTTACGACGCTGTGCCGGTGTCTGAGCCTCAAAGTCTTCTTCTGGCACTAAGCAGTTCGCTTTGTCACCAATTAGGTGCTTTTTACCCATGCTGATCAGTGCTTCACG
This sequence comes from Vibrio sp. 10N.222.47.A9, assembly GCF_963872585.1. Lineage (NCBI taxonomy): Bacteria > Pseudomonadati > Pseudomonadota > Gammaproteobacteria > Vibrionales > Vibrionaceae > Vibrio > Vibrio sp. 10N.222.47.A9. The sequence continues at coordinate 113,346 of NZ_CAWNBB010000057.1, forward strand.
GATGATCTTCCAGTTTTCTGGATCGTGGTAACGAAGCAATGCTTTATGCAGACGACGTTGACGATCGCCTTTAGGCACTGGAACATCTTCACGTTTTTTGTATTTCACGCGCTTCAGAGGGTTAGTCTCTGAGTAGTACATCGACGTAGCATTACACATTGGCGATGGGTAGAAGTTCTGTACTTGGTCACACTCGTAGTTGTGTTTTTTCAGCCACAACGCAAGGTTAAGCATGTCTTCATCTTCCGTGCCCGGGTGAGCAGAGATGAAGTAAGGAATTAGATACTGTTTCTTACCGGCTTCAGCGCTGTACTTCTCGAACATCTCTTTGAAACGATCGTAAGTGCCCATGCCCGGTTTCATCATCAGATCCAGAGGGCCTTTTTCAGTGTGCTCTGGAGCAATCTTCAAGTAACCACCAACGTGGTGAGTCACAAGCTCACGTACGTATTCTGGAGACTCAATCGCAAGGTCATAACGAACGCCTGATGCGATCATTACTTTCTTGATGCCCGGAACCTTTCTCGCTGAGCGGTAAAGGTCAATGGTGTGCTGGTGGTCTGTGTTCAGTTTTTCACAGATTTTAGGGAACACACATGATGGGCGACGACAGTTAATTTCAGCTTTAGGATCAGAACAACCTAGACGATACATGTTCGCCGTTGGGCCACCCAAGTCAGAAATGGTACCGGTAAAGCCAGGGACTTTATCTTTAATGTCTTCGATTTCATCCAAGATCGATTCTTTCGAACGGTTCTGAATGATACGACCTTCGTGCTCTGTGATTGAACAGAAAGAACAACCACCGAAACAACCACGCATGATGTTAACCGAAGTTTTGATCATGTCGTATGCAGGAATTTTCGCTTTGCCATACATAGGGTGCGGAACACGCTTGTACGCAAGGCCAAACACGTAATCCATCTCTTCAGTTGCAAGAGGAATTGGCGCTTGGTTTACCCATAGCTCGCGGTCACCGTGACGTTGAATAAGAGCGCGACCTGAATACGGGTTGGTCTCTAGGTGCAGAATTCGGCTAGCGTGAGCGTAAAGAATACGGTCGTTATTGAGCTTTTCGAAACCAGGGATACGAACCGCAGTTGTTTTTGCATCGTGACGAGAAGGACGAATAGTAATTGGCTGCGCCTTTACTTCTTCTTTTTCATCTTTCTTGGTATCACATTGCGTTTCTACTTCGTACGGGTTAACCGGAACGTAGGCTTTGTTCGGTTTTTCGATACGAGAAGAATCGATAATTTTGTAACCTTCAGGCGCTGCAGGCAGGTTGATAGCAGTACCGCGTATATTGGTCAGCGTCGACATATCTTCGCCGTCAGCAATGCGATGTGCCACTTCAACCAGTGCACGCTCGGCGTTACCGAAAAGAAGGATGTCTGCTTTTGCATCAAACAATACAGAGCGACGAACTTTATCAGACCAGTAGTCGTAGTGTGCAACGCGACGTAAGCTCGCTTCAATACCACCAAGAACGATTGGCGTGCCTTTGTAGGCTTCACGACAACGTTGAGAATAAATCAGAGTTGCACGGTCAGGACGCTTACCACCTTCATTGTTTGGTGTGTAGGCATCGTCGTGACGAAGTTTGCGATCAGAGGTGTAGCGGTTGATCATGGAATCCATGTTACCCGCAGTGATGCCGAAGAATAGGTTAGGTCGACCCAGTTCCATAAAGGCATCTTTACTGTCCCACTTTGGTTGGGCAATGATGCCCACGCGGAAACCTTGAGCTTCAAGCAAACGGCCAATGATAGCCATACCAAAGCTCGGGTGATCGACATAAGCGTCACCAGTTACAATAATAATGTCACAGCTATCCCATCCAAGAGCATCCATCTCCTTTCTACTGGTAGGCAAAAAGGGTGCTGTTCCGTAGCACTCGGCCCAGTATTTTTTGTGTTCGTGAATAGGAGTGATATCGCTGTACATATTTCAACCTCTGATTTTTGAGGCGGGAATTATAGCGGCATGAGCCTAGACTAGCCAGTAGAACATGCCCCTGTTAGTTCTGATGTCTTTCGCCATTTTGCAGATAATGCTGACAAAAGAACCATACAACAGCATAGTTGAAGCCTTGAATAACGTCGCTAATTTGTGATTTTGATTAGTGTTCGGGGCAGTTTTTGATATTATTCGCGAAAATAAGTCTGAATAAGTAGATCCACAATGGTCGAATCATTATTAGTACAATTTGCTCCCATGCTATTAGGAGCCCAACTGATCTTAACTTTAATCTTAGTGAAGGGTGATATTTGCCCTGGTCAACGTGGCCGTATTCACAAGATGTTACCTGCGATTGGCGTGCTTTGGCTTGCTGTTGCTTCATTAAGAATTGAAGCGTTTCTGATCGTATTCGCTATCTTCTATTTCTATTCTCAAGTTCAAACTAAGAAGACACGTGACTCAGGCCCTATCTGGGTGATGTATCTTGCGTGTGGTTTGGCGCTGTCATACGTTGCTATCCAAGCAAGCGAACAGGTAAAACCCGTCGGTATTATTGCGACTGTGTTGCTGGTGGCTTTACTGGGTGCTTCTTTCGGACATTTACTTCTGACTATCGCAAGAACGCGCTTACAAGCATTTCACCGTGTTCTGCCTGTTGTGGGCGTATTGAGTGGCATGTTGGTGGTGTTGGCGACCGTGATTAACGTTTATTCACTGTCTGAAGCGCAATTAGAACCTGTTATTTCAACCTTGTTGTTTAGCTTTGCTTTGCTTATCTCTTCTATCGTGGTTTGGTGTTGGCATTTGCTGTTTGTCAAAACACCTGAGAAGCTGCAATTAACGATAGCATTGCTGATGTTATTAGCATCAGTGATTGGCTTAACTCCGGTTTGGGCATTGTAAGAGGCTGTCGATCTCTCGAAACTTTTAGTTGATTAAATCCGTTATAGCGAAAGAAGTGTGATCTGTTTTTAAGCATGCGGCTAGTAAGCGTTCTAAACTTAATTCTAATCGTGTGTTCGTTAGGAGTTCAGGATGGATTTAAGCAACGTCAAAGGTTTCGATAGCATTATCTTGCTCGGGATCGTCAACGAAAAGCTTCGTTTGGAATGTGATAGCTTTGAAGAGCTGGTCAGCATGTATGAAATGGATATAGAAAGTGTCGTAGGTAAGCTCGATATGCTTGGCTATCAATACGACCCACTGACTAATCAGTTCAAGTCTTATCCAAGATAAACATCGAATTGGCGTGCTATCGCTCGTGTTCAAAGAAGTATGTCCTCCAGTTGATACTGAATTGATACTGAAAAAAAGTCACAGATTATCTGTGACTTTTTTGTATCTGGCGCTTATTTTTGAAGCTTGCATCTAATGTTGATCGCAAGCTCATTTAACTCAACAATCGATAGCGTTAAACGACCTCAATGCCATCTAGGTGACTCTTACTTTGCTGTCTTGCCGTGCTAAAGAAAGCTTGTAGGTAACGTTTGTCTTTTTCTGAGTTTCTTACCGCTGCGAACAACCTTCTTGAAAGCCCTTTGCCTAATGGTTTGCTGGCAATGAGTCCTTGCCTTGAAAATTCACTGATCGCCCAGTTTGGTAATGCTGCGACCCCTAAGCCGGCTGATACCATTTGTACCAACATTAATGTGTTGTCTGCTTGTTTCCATTTCTTAGGTTCAACGCCTGCGGGTTGTAAAAAGTGTTTCACTACATCGAGACGCTGTTTTTGAACCGGATAAGAGAGCATCGTAATATCACTAAGATCTTGCGGTTCAATACTCGGCTTTTCGGCTAAAGGAGAATTGATCGCGGTGATAAGACGCATCTCAAAATCGAAAAGCGGTTCGTAGTGAACTTCAGAACGGGGCTGTATATCAGAGGTGATCACCAAATCGAGTTCTCCAGCCATCAATGCCGGTAGAGGCTCGAACCCAAACCCTGACGAGAAATCTAAAGTCACGCTTGGCCAAGCAACTTGGTATTCCTTCAAAGCGGGCATTAGCCATTGGAAGCATGAGTGACACTCGATCGCCATGTGCAATCGGCCATTCACATCCTCTTTTAGGCTCGCCAACTCGTTCTCTGCTTTAGCAATCTTTGGCTGTATCTCATCCGCGAGCTTAAGCAAGATCTCACCCTCAGAGGTAAATTTCACTGGCCTAGTTTTTCGTAGGAAAAGCTGACCGCCAATACGCGCTTCAAGGTCTTTTAATTGATGAGAAAGCGCCGACTGAGTCAGGTGAAGAGAGGTCGCAGTGGCTGTTAACGATCCGCTGTCTCTCAAGGTGGTCAATGTTCGAAGGTGTTTAAGCTCTATCATGAGTATTCCTCATATTCCCTAAGCCAATTCAATATTTCTTAATAATCACCCTACGGTGTTTTTGGTCTTTTGTAAACGTCTAGATGTCCAGATGGATTTAAACTGTTCATCTTTGAATGATTCAAGATGAATATTATTAATAAACAAGATGAATATTTGGACGTTGTCCATAGATCAGATTAGGGCGATAGTTTAGCCATCCAGACGCCTTTGTGGGGAAGTGAAATCATCAAAGGCAGTCTGACCGGAATTTAAAATTATCGAATAAGGAAAAGACTCATGACGACAACAACGCATATTCTTGGCTACCCACGCATTGGTGAAAAACGCGAACTTAAATTCACGCTCGAGAAATACTGGCGCGGTGAAATCGATCAATCTGAGCTCAAGCAACTCGGCAGCGAATTAAGAAATCGTAACTGGAATGTACAAGCTGACGCGAATCTAAGCTTTGCAACTGCGGGTGACTTCGCATGGTACGATCATGTTCTAACAACGACTCTACTTCTAGGTCATGTGCCAAAACGTCATGCTGGTGGAGCAGAAGATGAAAAAGCCTTCCCAGATTTAGATACTTTATTTCGAGTTGGTCGTGGTCAGTCTCAAGTTCAGTCTACTTGCTGCGGTGGTACGCATACGTCGAATGATGGCACTAAAGACAGTTCGGCTGCTTCCGACATGACTAAGTGGTTCAACACTAACTACCACTACATTGTGCCTGAGTTCAGTAAAAACGACACCTTTGAAGTGAGCTGGCCACAGCTGTTTGACGAAGTGAACGAAGCGATAAAAGCAAGACACAAAGTTAAGCCTGTACTTCTCGGCCCACTGTCATATTTGTACTTAGGCAAAGAAGTGGAAGAGGGCTTTGACCGCTTAACCTTGCTTCCACGTTTGCTTACTGCTTACCAAGCGATTTTGGCAAAACTCGCCAAGTTGGGCGTTGAGTGGGTGCAAATCGATGAGCCCATTCTATCTCTGGAACTTGAGACTAAGTGGGCAGATTCATTCAAGTTGGCTTATCAAGTGATTCAAGGCGATGTGAAACTATTGCTGACCACTTACTTTGATTCGGTGACTGACACGTTAGACAAGATCGTGGAACTGCCCGTCGACGGTTTACACATCGACTTGGCTGCCGCACCGCAGCAACTCGATGAAGTGGTGAATAAGTTACCGGAAGATTGGGTACTTTCTGCGGGTGCAATCAATGGACGCAATGTTTGGCGAGCAGACTTAGCTTCTCAGCTTGAGTTACTGCAACCTGTGAAAGAAAAGCTAGGCGATAAACTATGGGTCGCAAGTTCATGTTCACTGCTGCATAGCCCGGTTGACCTTGAGTTAGAAGAGACGCTTAGCGAAGAAGTGAAGAGTTGGTTTGCCTTTGCAAAACAGAAAGTGACCGAGGTGAGCTTATTGGGTGCGGCGTTAGACGGCGATCAAAATGCCATTTTGGCGTGTGAGACTTACAGCCAACCTATCGTTGCACGTAAGAGCGCGACTCATGTGAACAAGCCGCAAGTTGAAGCTCGACTCAATACCATTACTAAAGCACTAGCAGAGCGCAGTGCTCCATATGCAGAACGCGCCGCACATCAGTCTGAAGTTCTCGGCTTACCGCTATTACCAACCACAACCATTGGTTCGTTCCCACAAACAGGAGAGATCCGAGTTCAGCGCAGTGCTTACCGCACTGGCAAACTGAGTGAAGCGGAATACACAACCGCATTGAAGGGCCATATTGCGGATGCTGTTAAGCGTCAAGAAGCTCTGGATTTGGATGTGCTTGTTCATGGCGAAGCTGAACGTAATGATATGGTGGAGTACTTTGCAGAAAACCTAGCAGGCTTTCAAACCACCAAGTTTGGTTGGGTACAAAGCTATGGCTCTCGCTGCGTGAAGCCAGCGATTGTGGTCGCGGATATAGAACGTGAGAAACCGATGACGGTGGAATGGTCGACCTATGCCCAATCCCTGACCTCGAAGCAGATGAAAGGGATGCTGACAGGCCCTGTAACTATCTTATGTTGGACATTCCCACGTGAAGACATCTCACGCAAAGAAATCACCAATCAACTGGCGTTTGCTCTGCGAGATGAAGTATCTGATTTACAAGACGCAGGCATTAACATTATTCAAATTGATGAGCCTGCTATTCGCGAAGGTTTACCACTGAAAAAGCGCGACCACGCAGAATACCTAGAGTGGGCGGTCGATGCCTTTAAGATCTCAGCGGCGAGTGCTAAACCAGAAACTCAGATCCATACCCATATGTGTTACAGCGAGTTCAACGAGATCATTGATTCAGTAGCCGCGCTAGATGCCGATGTGATTACCATTGAGACTTCTCGCTCGAACATGGAGCTACTGAAAGCGTTTGAAGAGTTTAACTACCCGAATGCGATTGGGCCGGGTGTTTATGACATTCACTCGCCAAACATTCCTTCAGAGGAGTGGATTGTGGATTTACTTAAGAAAGCGGCAGAAAGAATCCCAGCAGAACGTTTGTGGGCGAACCCAGATTGTGGATTGAAGACGCGTAACTGGGCAGAAACAGAAGCCGCACTGACAAACCTTGTGTCGGCGACTAAGACACTGCGTAAAGAGTGGGAATCAGCTGAGGTATAATTCAGTCTAAGATTTTGATTGATCCGTTAATCCACGATGAACCACAACAAAGGCCTCGCATTTGCGAGGCCTTCTGGTTTTATACTTGTTCGAATCTCGAGCTAGAAACTAGCTGCTACTTTGACACGTATCTTTACTGATCAGCTTCTCAACGATCAGTTGTCCGCGAGTGTTGCGAATCTTGATGTTGTAAGCCAAGCCCATGTCGAGGTTTGCTCTTACTTCAGAGTTGGTGCAGTAGCTATTCACACTCATGTCTACAACTTGGTTTAAAGGTTTAGCACCTTTTGCATCTTGGTTGTAGATCATCATGATTTCGATAACCGTGTTCTTTGCCAGCACGCGCATGACCGACAGCGGGCCATACTCAATCGGCAGGCCTGCGGATAAAACGCCAGCGCGATGCTGCGCCATCATTTCTAGCTGTCTTTGTATGTCTTGTTCACTTGATGAGCTACAGCCTGCAAGCAGAACAGCGGCCAGTGAACCGATAATCCATTTTTTCACGTTAAAATACTTTCTTGAATGGTTTAACAATCACATTTTGGTAGACACCTGCAGCAATGTACGGGTCTGCGTCTGCCCATGCCTGTGCATCGTCTAAAGAATTAAACTCAGCAATCACAGTAGAACCTGTGAAGCCCGCTTCACCAGGGTTATCTGAATCAATCGCTGGCATTGGACCTGCTGTCAAAAGGCGGCCTTCATCGTGAAGTGTTTGTAGGCGTTCTAGATGTTGTGGGCGAACACTTAGGCGTTTTTCTAATGAATTTTCGACGTCTTGAGAAAAAATCACGTACCACATATTGAGATATCCTTATTTTACTTCACTAAATTGAGGGCGTTTAAATTCGCTATCTTGCTAATTTACGCGAACTAATTGGTATTGGAAGAGCTAATGATAAGAAATTGTGAAATGGTGCGGGAGAGTGAGAAGGTCTTTAGCATTTTTAATCGAAACGACTAAAGACCTTAAAGTGCGATAGGGTCGTCGAAAGTACTATTTATTAATTGGGCGGGGTTTACCGCTTTCGTCTACAGCAACGTAGTTGAATGTCGCGCCACATACCTTGTAACGATCGCCGATGCCGTGATCAAGTACCGGCTTAACCCATACTTCTAGGTCGATATTCATCGAGCTGCGACCAATCTTGGTGCAGTCACCATAAACACATACCACATCACCCACTGAAACTGGTTGTTTGAACTCGATACCCGATACTGAAACCGTGACTATCTTGCCGTTAGAGATCTCTTTCGCCAGTATCCCGCCAGCAAGGTCGAGCTGAGACATTATCCAACCACCGAAAATCTGGCCTGCTGCATTGGTATCAGAAGGCATCGCCAAAGTGCGAAGAAGTAAAGAACCAATCGGGTTCAAAGTTGATTGAATAGTCATTGTTGTACTCTTAATGGTATTGATTGTTTTAAATTTAAATAGATGTGTTTGCGGGACTCGCGGTGGTCGTATTTTTAACGTATTCACCGAACACAAACAATCAGTGGCCAATGATCACGAGTATCATTGGCCACTGTTAAATAGCATATTGATAATAATTGTATCAAAAAGGGGATGAGGACTCATCCCTTAGGGTTACTTCTCGTCGGTATTTTTATCCGTTAACTCTTTCTGCTGGTCTTTTTGTAGATGCTGATCTTTTTGTAGATGCTTGTAGATGTAGACACCCGTTAGCAAGGTAAATGCAAAAGTAGCGATCAGTAAGCCAAACACTTTGAAGTTTACCCAAACATCCAAGGGTAGGCTGAAAGCAACGTAAACGTTGAGAATGGCACATAGAGTAAAGAACAAAGTCCAAGCCCAGTTGATCTTGCTCCATACCGCTTCAGGAAGTGTGATCTCTTTACCCAGCATGCCTTTAATCGCTGACTTGCCCATTAGGTGACTGACGGTCAGGCCGATAGCGAACAATGCATAAACGATGGTTACTTTCCATTTAATGAAGTTGTCATCGTGCAAGAAAATGGTCATGCCACCAAATACGGCAACCATCAGAAATGTGATGATCTGCATTTTCTCTACTTTCTTGTAGATGACGTATGTCAAAACGATTTGTACTGCGGAAGCAACAATCAATGCACCTGTAGCCGTGTAGATGTCATACATCTTATACAGCGCAAAGAAAATAATGAGAGGAATGAAATCAAGGATTTGCTTCATGTGGCACTGACTGTCCAGTTAGTTGAGTTGCAGACAGTCTAACGAAAACTGTCTCGATGCTAAATAGCCCGAGACAATTGGGTGCTAATTAATTCCATGTAAATGCTTTATCTAGTCGGATCTTTTCATCATCGAGTTGGATAACGTTATCGCATTGATGTGGTTTGGTAGCGAGGTATTAGCTTCTTGATATCTTCAAGGTAACCCTCGCTCTTTAAGCTGTCTAAGGTGTTTTCGAGTTCTTGCTCACTCATGGCAAAACACGTCGATTTGCCTGTCGTTAGGTCGAGATACTCGTGATATTCACGCTCTGTGAAGTGGCCAATTCTGTCCATTAATAAGGTTTTAATTCCGTGGTGAATCAAGCCGTAATACGTATGTCTTTGTAAGGTCATAGCCTATCCTCCGTGACAAGCTGCAGTGAAACTGTTGCAACCTGCTGTATATTGGTTGGGTTATCTATGACAAAGCAATTCGAATGCCATTTTCTCCAACTGAAGAGAACAAATTCCCGACTAAATAGAATTGAACTTCTTTTCAAATAGTTAAAGCAAGGTACGTTCTATTCTCTGACAACCAATACGTAACAGACATAAAATAGTTTCATTTTGAGAACGATGAAATTCTCATTATGACTCTCTACTGCCGCTTATAGTGGAGCCTATCTACGGTGATTGCCGCTAATCGACAAGCCAATCAACAAGCGTAGATAAAGATGTATTTTGTCGATTCTTAGGCTGCAGCAAAAAGTAACCATTTCCAGAAAAGACACTGCCTTCACTCACTTTCACCAACCTGCCCAAATCGATATCTTGCTTGGCCAGCGTGATATCGCCTATGGCAATGCCAAACCCTTGAATGGCTGCATTCATCGCTTGATCAAGTGTCGCGAATTGTTGGTTGTTTTTACTTGAAAGGTCATGACTTCCTATGTGCTCTAACCAAAGTCGCCAATCACTTTGCTCATTGTTGGCGTGTAACCAAGTGTATTGAGCGAGCTTGTGTGGCTTGATGATAGTAGAAGCGTTACTTACAAGATGGCCCTGAGTAATGCTTTGCGCCTGGCAGACCGGAGCCAGCTGCTCGTTGAACAATAACTGACTCACAATCGATTGTTGGTTTGGCTTCTTTCCATAGGTGATTACGGCGTCAAACGGGTCAAAGCTTGGTTCAAAAACGTGCTTGATGGTCGACGTGAGCTCGACATCAATTTCAGGGTAGGCTTGCTGAAAAGACATCAACTTGGGTAGCAGCCAAGAGGTAATACAGCTGGGGGCGTTGAGTTTGATCTTAGAGGGAGAACTTGCCACTTGATTGAGAGCCGATTGCAGTTGATGAATCGTTCCTTGTATCAGGGGAACCAGTTCTTCTCCTTTCGGCGTTAAAGACAATCCTCGAGCATGGCGATAGAAGAGATCACAGCCAAGGCTTTCTTCAAACGACAATATCTGACGACTTACTGCACCTTGCGTAACGTTGAGCTCATGTGCCGCGCGCGTAAAGTTGAGATGCCTTGCCGTCGACAAGAACGCGAGCAAGGTTTTAGTTGAAGGAAGTGTGCGATTCATATCTTTACCTATGATTTTTTATCATGGCTACTATGTGATTATTTCGATTCATTTATCAATAGTGTTCTGTTTGAATGTAAATACTTAATCATCATTTGTGATTCAATATGTGTATAAGTTACATTTTTTGAATATGAAGGCAGTGGTGAAGACATTGTGATTTTGTGAAAGGGATAGCTTCTTGACATCTTTTATCGATAGTTTAGTACCTCAGGCTGTAAAAAAATTAATACCTTATCAATCAGCAAGAAGAATTGGTGGTGATGGACGAGTCTGGCTAAACGCCAATGAATTGGAAAGCTCGTTGTTTCCAGGAGAAGCAAGCCACAATAGATACCCAGATTTTTTACCGCAAGATATTGCCAAAGCTTATCAAGCATATTGCGGAACTGATGCTGAGACTGTTGCTGTTCGTGGCGCCGATGAAGCGATTGATTTGCTGATCAGAACATTCTGTAAGCCAGCGAGTGACAATATACTTATTTGTTCACCCACGTATGCAATGTATGAGTTTTGTGCCGATGCATTGGCGATTAATACCTTGGATTCTCCATGGCAGCAAGACTTCAGCCTTAACGTCGCTGATATTGTGAACAAAGCAAAGTTGGCTAATATCGTGTTTCTTTGCTCACCAAATAACCCAACGGGCAATGTGATTCCTAAATCGGATTTGATTCAGGTACTGGAAGGTACGATTGGAAAATCTCTAGTGGTAGTCGATGAAGCGTATATCGAGTTTGAACCACAAACGTCAGCGGTGAGCCTTATTGAGCGTTATCCGCATTTGGTAGTGATTCGCACCTTGTCTAAGGCGTTTGGACTGGCTGCGGTTCGATGTGGCTTTATCATAGCGAGTCAAAATGTGATGCAGTATGTCGCTAAATTAATTCCACCGTATCCAATGCCAGATTGCTCATCTCAAATCGTGTTAGACGCATTGTCTGATGAGCGAGTCTCAGTGATGCAAGGCGCGACACAAAAGCTGGTCGAACTACGTAACTGGTTTGCTTGTGAGTTAACGCAGTTTGATTTCATCGAGTCTGTTTACCCTTCATCGACGAACTTTATTTTGCTGCGTCAAAAACCTGGGCATCAAGTGTTCAGTGTATTGGCGAAGGATGGCATTGTGACAAGGAATCAAAACCACGAACCTGCTTTGCGTAACTGTGTTCGAATCAGTATTGGTAGCCAAGAGAGCATGTTAGAAGTGATAACGTCACTAACACGTTACCAAACCGAATTAGAAAAGAATCAACAAGGCAAACAAATTCAACAATCTCAACATAAAGAAACTCAATCTCAACTCGATAAAGATCATATCTAGGATGGCAATGATGAAAAAGATAATACTAGGACTCGCTTGTGCGGCCGCTTTACTTGGTACAACGGTACAGGCGAAAGAAATCCGTTTGGCGTCAGACTTTACGTATCCGCCATTCAACTATAAAAACAGTGACGGTGTACCTGTCGGGTTTGATATTGAGATAGCTGATGCCTTGTGTGAGCAAGCCAAACTCGATTGTACTTGGGTTTCACAAAGTTGGGACTCGCTAATTCCAAGTTTGTTGGCAAGAAAGTCAGATGTGATCATGGCTTCGATGCGTATTACCGAAGAGCGTAAGCGCAAAATCTTGTTCACCGATAAGTACTACCAAACACCAGCTGTGTTTGTTGCTGCTAAGAGCGCCGAGTTTAGCATTGATGAGGCCGGCTTAGCGGGTAAAACCATCGGTGTTCAGCAAGGTACGATTCACGATCGCTACGTAACAGACAAGTTTGGTGATGTAGCAAACATTAAACGCTATACCGGCCAAGATGAAGTTTATCTGGATCTGCAAAATGGTCGTCTAGATCTAACCTTCGGCAACTCGGATCAACTGTCATTAGCTTTCTTAGATAAGAAAGAAGGTGAGGGTTTTGAATTCAAAGGCAAAGCAGTAACCGACAAAGCCTACATTGGCGAGGGTACGGCGTTAGCACTAAGAAAGCAGGATTCAAAACTGGCGAAACAATTCAATGCCGCGATTGAAGAGATCAGAGCAAACGGTACTTACGACAAGATAGCCGCTAAGTACTTCACGTTTGATATTTATGGCGCTGATTTGTAATTCGTCTAACGCCTAAAAACTAGACCACCAAAAAAATCCGAGGGCTGTGAGGCTCTCGGATTTTTGTTACAAACAATTCGTCCTAGTAAGATTCCCACCGTTGTCTTTACCCCTGCTTATCCACTCTTGTTCGATACGCTCAGTCTAAAACCTTACCTCTACCACCTGAGAAACCGCATTTCACGACTCGCTTTTTCAATCGATGAGACCTTCTTTGTCCGTGCTTAATTACTGATTTTAAGATCTTAAAATAACACAAACTTGCGCATAATTATTTGCTAATAGACTGTTCTAAAAGCAGTTGAAAGCGATCGGAATTCCCCAAAAATCCAAAGTAGGGCTGCTTAATGGTCTAATTGGTGCCAAATATGATTGGTATCACAATCAATTCAGCTCTCTGGCCAATAGATGAACCTTAGCTCACAAAATATACACATATTATTGTAATACAAAATATATGAAGGTAAGAATATTGTAATGAAACGTTACGGTCATGAGCAGTATGCAATAGAACGTTAGATTTCAAGCTCAGCTAGAACGTGTCATATAAAAACTGTACCTCTTACAAAATGGATTCTGGAGAAGAACATGAAAAAACACCTACTGACGATTGCAGCGGCATCAATTCTGATGGCATTTGGCGCTCAAGCAAAAACTTTGACCTTAGGGCATGCAATGTCATTAGAAAGCGCAGCTCACCAAGGCATGGTGATCATGGCTGATAAAGTGAAAGAAAAATCGAATGGTGACCTTACGATTAAGATCTTTCCAAACGGTCAATTAGGCTCTGAACGTGACCAAGCGGAGCAAGTTGTTACTGGTGCGATTGATATGGCCAAAATCAATGGTGGGCTAGCCGAATCTTTTGAACCAACGTTTAAAGTTAATGCACTGCCTTTCTTATTCCGTGACGTTCCACATATGAGAACCTTCATGCGAAGTGAAGCAGCACAAGAGATGTTGCTTTCAAGTCAAGGTAAAGGCTTCATCGGTCTTACATTCTATGACTCAGGCACACGTAGCTTCTACGCTAAGAAAGCCATCAACTCACCAGCTGATCTAGCTGGCATGAAAGTTCGAGTTCCTGGCTCCCCGACCATGATGGAAATGGTCAACCTACTTGGTGGTAAAGCAACGCCTGTACCTTTCAATGAGGTATACACGGCATTGCAACAAGGTGTAATTGACGGTGCTGAAAATAATATTTCTAGCTTAGTTGAAATGAAACACAGCGAAGTTGCCAAATTTTACTCTATGGATCAGCACATGATGACACCTGACGTGATCATCATTTCAGAATACAAATGGGGTTCATTAACGGCAGAAGAGCAAAAGATCTTAAAAGAAGCTGCTGCTGAGTCTCTTGAAGAGCAGATCAAAATCTGGGACGCAACAGATGACATGAACAAAGAGAAAGGAATGAAAGAAGGCGTAACGTTTGTTGAAGTTGATAAAGCCCCTTTCCGTGCAGCTGTTAAACCTATGATTGATGAGGCGAAAAAAGATCCAAAACTAGCTCCATTCATTGAAAAAATTGAAGCTCTTTAATCAGTCTTAGTGAAAATATAATTTTGCCTTGGCTTTGCTAAGGCAAAATTTTTTGAGGTATCACACCATGTTAGCAACTTTCAGAAACCTACTTGATAGGCTGATTCTTTTTGTCTCTTCTTTTGCACTCATGTTACTTGTCGTTACTGTCACTTGGCAGGTCTTTAGTCGTTATGTTTTGAATGATCCAAGTAACTGGACTGATGAACTTGCTCGTTATGCGATGGTATGGCTTGGCTTATTAGGAGCAAGCTACTTATTCGGTATCAAAGGGCATTTAGCTATAACGTTATTGGATGGTTATCTTAAGGGTAAAGCACATATCGCATTACATGTACTCATCAATATCATTTCTGGCGCATTTGTATTTCTAGCAATGCTTCAAGGTGGCATCGCCCTAATGGGAAGAACCACACAACAACTCTCTCCAGCACTGCAATTACCGATGTCGACGGTGTATTCAATATTGCCGATTTCAGCCGTTATTATCCTCATCTATTTGGTCATGAATACGTTTGATCTTTTTTGTGAACCCAACAAAAAGTAAGTTTTAAAAGGACTCTATATTATGGATTTGTCCATTGGTGTTTGGCTGCTAGGCCTATTCTTATTCATGATCGCGATAAGCATGCCGATTGCGATTGCAATTGCCATGTCATCTTTAACCATCATGTATTTCATCTTACCGTTTGAAGTCGCCAGTATTACTGCGGGTCAAAAAATCATTACAGGTATCGATAGTTTCAGTTTATTAGCCATTCCTTTCTTTATCCTCGCTGGGAATATAATGAATGTAGGTGGCATCGCGAGTCGACTCATCAACCTTGCAAAGCTCTTGGTTGGTTGGATCCCGGGATCACTTTTTCACGTCAACATCTTCGCCAATATGATGTTTGGCGCCGTTTCAGGATCAGCCGTTGCAGCAGCTGCTGCGGTTGGTAAAACCTTAGGCCCTGAATTAGAAAAAGATGGCTATGATAAAAACTTAGCAACAGCAGTAAACGTTGCATCTTGCCCGGCAGGCTTACTAATACCGCCGAGTAATTCGTTGATCGTATTTTCAGTAGTATCGGGCGGAACATCCGTTGCGGCGCTGTTTATCGCAGGTTATGTCCCAGGTATTTTAATGGGTTTAAGTTGTATGGTCGTCGCCTATTTTATCGCTAAAAAGAAGGGCTACAAAACAAGTGCCAATGACGGCTTCACAACGAAAGATGTGCTGAATATTGTTTGGCAAGCAACACCAAGCTTAGGGCTTATTGTTGTTGTTATTGGCGGTATTATTGGTGGGATTTTCACTGCAACAGAAGGGGCATGTATAGCGGTTCTATACTCTTTTATACTGTCACTCTGTTACCGAACTCTTAAATGGGCACACTTCCCGATAATTTGTAGAGAAACCGTTCAGGTCACTGGCATTATGCTGTTCTTGATTGGTGCTTCTACCATTATGTCATGGGCAATGGCGTTTACCGGTCTACCAACCATGATCAGTGATTGGATGCTCTCTATTTCAGACAATCCAATTATCATCTTTATTCTGATGAACCTGATTCTACTGATTGTGGGTATGTTTATGGACCTTACGCCAGCCGTATTGATCTTTACCCCTATCTTTATGCCGATTGCTGAGCATTTAGGCATGCATCCAATTCACTTTGCGATGATGATTATTTTCAACTTATGTATTGGTATTGCAACGCCACCCGTTGGTACGGCGCTATTTGTGGGTTGTAGTGTCAGTGGCTCCAAGATTGAGAATGTTATAAGAAGTATCATGCCGTTTTGTGCCGTATTGATCGTCACACTGTTGGCCATTACTTTTATTCCTGAAATTAGTTTGGCTCTGCCTCGTGCGTTTGGATTAATCAATTAGCCTTACAAGGGTAAGATTTACCGAATCAATATCGATCATGACCTAATAAAAAACCGCCTCATGAAGGCGGTTTTATTTATCAATCAAACTGAAGCTTAATATTACGCTTGCTGTTTTTGTAGCTCAGCTTCTTTCGCTTCGTCTTCGATTAGAGAATCAACGATTACTGCACATGCTGCATCACCAGTGATGTTCAGAGCAGTACGGATCATGTCGAAGATACGGTCTAGAGCGAACAACAGAGGTAGACCTTCAATAGGGATACCAGCTGCTAGAAGAACCGCAACCACTAGGAAAGAAGGACCTGGAACACCTGCTTGACCAACTGCGCCTAGAGTCGACGTTACGATGATAGCAATGTAAGCACCCATAGACAGGTCGATGTTGAACAGCTGTGCGAAGAAGATAGCAACTAGGCCGTAGTAAATTGCGTTACCAGACATGTTGATCGTCGCACCAAGTGGCAGAACGAATGAAGCCGTAGAGTTACGAACACCAAGTTCTTTCTCTACCGTTTCCATTGTTACTGGCAGTGTCGCCATTGAAGAGGCTGTTGATAGTGCAACCGCTTGAGGCTTCTTCATTGCCACTAGGAACTTCTTAGCTGAAGTCTTAGTGAAGATTTGAATCATCAGTGGGTAAGCCACAAAGCCGAAGATAAGAATCGCAACAATGTAGACAATGAACAGCTTGAACACGACCATAAGTGCGCCAAAACCGAATGTACCGACTGCTTCTGCCATTAGGCCGAATACGCCAAGTGGTGCGATGATCATAACCTTGTTGATCATCCAAACCATTGCGTCAACAATCGCGTTTACGCCATTGATGATTGGGTCACGTTTTTCTTTCGCTTGTTTAGAAATCGCAATACCGAAGAATAAGCAGAAAACGAGAATTTGCAGAATGTTAGCTTCGTTCAGTGATTGGAAAACGTTGGTAGGGATCATGCCCGTGATGGTTGCCCAGAACGTTGGAAGTTCGCCTTTCGCAGCGTATTCAGAAGAGAACATACCTTCAACGCCAGAAACATCGATACCACGACCCGGTTCGAATACTTCACCCATTACAAGCGCTAGTGCTACAGCAAGTGCAGACGTTAGTGCAAAGTAACCCAGTGTAACCACACCAACTTTACCTGCCGATGAGCTATTACCTAGACCTGCAGCACCTGAAATTAGGGCAACTGCGACTAGAGGAATAACCAGCATCTTGATTAAATTGATGAAGATTGCGCCCAGTGGAGCGAACATTGTTGCGCTGTCACCCATCATTGCACCGACAGCGGTACCGATGATCATTGCAATAACGACTTGAACGCCGATGTTGCTTAGTAAACTCTTTTCTTTTAACACTTCCATAACCTCTGTGCTACTAAATATAAAAATCCCAGAACTACTCACCAATGTACGATGTACCATTGGATTAATATTTCGCGACGAGTTTTACACGTATCCTTTACATTTATCAATATGAGCAGAGGTGAAAGTCTCTGAAAAACAGGTGGTCTAATGTCATTTGTTGATTTTGCACAACAATGCAATCGTTTGCCTTGGTTTTTTATTGCGATGTTATTTGTTGAATTTATAAAAGCCTTTTCTCTGGAGATTTTGTGAATGATTTGCAAGCGCTGGTATTGAAAACGTCTTGTTAACATTTTGATTTCATTTGCGAGTGTTTTTTGAACGCCTATGTTGGGGTGAATCCACAGTTACGTGTTGTGTGAAATTTAGCCTGAACTATGCTTAAGGTATCTATTTATTACCAAGATGTTACCTCTGCGCTTTAAATAAAACGTCTATCTAGCATCTCAGTTGTAAGGAGGGGGGCTATGACTTTTATATTAAAGTACTTGTTTGCGTTTCTTCTGTTGTTCAGCTCTGTATTCGCTCAGGCCGATGATGTCTGGGTGATTGAGGTGAACGGAGGGATAGGTCCGGCGACCAGTGATTACCTCACTAGAGAAATAGAACAAGCTCACGATGAGCAAGCAAAGCTCATCATTTTGAAAATGAACACGCCTGGCGGGTTAGATTCGTCGATGCGTGACATTATTCGATCCATCACCACGTCACCGATTCCGATAGCAACTTGGGTTGGGCCAGCAGGCTCACGTGCGGCGAGTGCGGGAACCTATATTTTACTTGCTAGTCACATCGCTTCTATGGCGCCCGGAACTAATCTAGGTGCAGCAACCCCTGTGTCGCTCGGTGGGGGCAAAGCGCCTGCTAATCCGTTATCTCCTCAAGACGACGCCAATAAAGATGACAACACGTCAACGAGTGAGCAAGACGAAACAAAACAAGAGAACTCAGACCAAGTAAAAGCCACCACTGCGATGGAGAAGAAAGTCATCAATGATGCTGCGGCTTACATTGTCAGTTTGGCTAAGCTACACAATCGCAATGAAGAATGGGCAGAAAAAGCGGTAAGAGAAGCGGCGAGTTTAGACTCAGAGAACGCACTCACACTTAACGTGATTGATTTTATTGCCAGCGACCTTCAGCAATTGGTTGAACTGAGTAACGGGCGCACCGTCACCATCAACGGTGTCAGTCAGGAAGTTCAGCTCAATGAGGTGGTTTTTATCGAGCGAGAACAAGACTGGCGCTTTAGTTTGCTGTCAGTGATCACGAACCCGAACGTTGCATATATTTTGATGCTGATTGGTATCTACGGTTTGTTACTCGAATTCTATAACCCCGGCGTCGGGCTACCGGGTGTTTTGGGTGGTATCTGTCTGTTATTAGCGATGTACTCCTTACAAATGCTGCCTGTGAGTTACGCGGGCCTTGCTTTAATCCTATTGGGAATTGTTTTGATGGTCGCAGAGGCCTTTAGCCCCAGTTTTGGCATCTTCGGTTTGGGCGGCGTCGCTGCGTTTACGCTCGGTTCGATCATGTTGATGGATACCGAAGTGCCGGGTTATCAAATCGCATTGCCGCTAATTATCGGGATCAGTTTGTTCTCTGTTGCCTTTATCGTCGTAACAATATCAATGCTAGTCCGAGTGAGAAACAAACCAGTGACTACGGGGATGGAAGCGGTTGTCGGCGACACCGGCAAAGTGGTAAGCGGCTTCCCCGGTGCGGGGCGAGTGCTAGTCGAAGGTGAGATCTGGCAAGCCAAATGCGCGAGTGAATTGCAAGCGGGGCAGATCATCAGAGTGACCAAGCTGACGGGGCTATCTTTGGATGTGGAGGCGCTGCCCAATGATACATCATCGAAATCTAGCTAGCGCGGACTGTTAGCGTGGATTGCTAGAACAAACGTTATTGAATTATTAATTGCTTAGCCATCGTTACCATTAGGGGGCGGTTATGTTTATACACACTATAGGTATTGTCATTGTGCTCGTTATCTTGTTGATAGCCAGCATGTTCAGAGTGCTGCGCGAATATGAACGTGCAGTGGTGTTTTTCCTTGGGCGCTTTTACGGAGTGAAAGGACCGGGGTTAATTATCATCATTCCTTTCATCCAACAAATTGTGCGAGTGGATCTACGAACTATCGTGTTGGACGTGCCGACGCAAGATTTGATCACACGCGATAACGTGTCAGTGAAGGTGAATGCCGTGGTCTATTTTCGAGTGCTGGACCCGAAGATGGCGATCAATAACGTAGAGAACTACCTCGAAGCAACCAGTCAACTGTCGCAAACAACGTTGCGTTCAGTATTAGGACAGCATGAGTTGGATGAATTGCTGTCTGAGCGAGAAGAGCTCAATAGAGACTTGCAAGCGATACTGGATCAACACACCGATAACTGGGGGATCAAGATTGCCAATGTCGAGATCAAGCATGTGGATCTTGATGACAGTATGGTACGAGCCCTTGCTAAGCAAGCCGAGGCGGAACGTTCACGTCGAGCTAAGGTGATCCATGCAACAGGGGAACTAGAAGCATCAACCAAGCTGAAAGAGGCTGCAGAGGTTCTTAATCAAGCGCCCAACGCCATTCAATTGCGATATATGCAAACACTAACAGAAGTAGCCAATGAGCGAACTTCCACAATCATCTTCCCAATGCCCATCGATCTGGTCGAGAAGATAACCGATCCGATCAAAGCGACACTCAATGAGGCTGCAATCAAGAAAGCGATGAAAGCCGATGAGTGATTGGCTCAAATGAAGAGCAATAAAAAAGGCTCCACAACTGTGGAGCCTTTTAGTATTTGAATCGCTGGTTCTATTTAATGACCATTGATTACGAGCGTCGATTATTTCTGCGTAGCCGCTTTCATTGGCGTAACAAACTCCGCAAGTGCTTTAAGCATTGCTTCTGGTTGTTCAACGTTGTTTTCAATGATTTTAACTACGGCTGAGCCAGAGATCGCACCTGCAGCGCCAGCTACAATCGCTTCTTTCACTTGTTCAGGAGCCGAGATACCGAAACCAAGCAGTGCTGGTGGCGCATCGAACTTGTTCAAGCGATCAAGCAGTGCCGTTACTGGCATGTTTGCTTTTGTTTCTGCGCCCGTTACGCCTGAGCGAGAAAGTAGGTAAGTGTAGCCGCCACCTAGCTCAGATACTGATTGAAGCGTTTCATCGCTTGCTGTTGGTGGAGCAATAAAGATTGGGTGAACGCCAAACTTTTCAGCTGCAGCAACAAATTCACCGCTTTCATTGGTAGGTACATCAGCAATCAATACTGAATCGATACCTGCTTTTGCGCAGCGTTCGTAAAAATTTTCTATACCACGTGCGTAAACCAGGTTTGCGTACATCAGTAGGCCGATTGGCAGCTCTGGGTATTTAGCACGAATTTGACCGATAAGATCGAAGCACACATCTGGCGTTACTTTTGAATCTAAAGCACGAATGTTTGCGCCTTGGATTGTCGGGCCATCTGCAAGCGGATCTGAGAATGGGATACCAAGCTCAAGTGCGTCAGCGCCCGCTTCAACTAGCGTTTCCATGATCTTAAGTGATTGCTCAGGGTTAGGATCGCCAACCGTTACGAATGGTACAAATGCGCCCTGATTCTTTTCAGCTAAGCGAGTGAAGAGTGATTGATAGCGATCCATTATAATGCTCCTTTCTCTTTAAGAATGTCGTGTACAGAGAAAATGTCTTTGTCACCACGACCAGATAAGTTAACGACTAATAGCTGTTCTTTCTCTGGGTCGTCGTGAGCCATTTTGACAGCGTGAGCTACAGCATGAGATGACTCTAGTGCTGCGATAATGCCTTCTTTGCGTGCAATTAATTGGAACGCTTCTAGCGCTTCATCGTCGGTTACGTTGTCGTATTCAGCACGGCCAATAGCATTTAGGTGCGCGTGTTGAGGACCAACTGATGGGAAATCTAGACCCGCAGAAACAGAGTAAGACTCTTCTACTTGGCCGTTCTCATCTTGCATCAGTGGTGCTTTCATACCGAAGAAGATACCGGTTTTACCGTGCTTAAGTGGCGCGCCGTGTTGGTCGGTATCAATACCTTTACCAGCAGGCTCTACACCGATCAGGCGTACAGACTCTTCTTCAATGAAGTCAGCGAACATACCGATAGCGTTTGAACCACCGCCGACACAAGCGATAACCGCATCTGGAAGGCGACCTTCACGAGCTAAGATTTGGTGCTTCGTTTCTTCACCAATCATGCGTTGGAAATCACGAACAATCGTTGGGAATGGGTGAGGGCCAGCCGCAGTACCCAATAGGTAGTGCGCGTCTTCATAAGTTGCAGACCAGTCACGTAGCGCTTCGTTACATGCATCTTTTAGCGTTGAAGAGCCAGAATGAACAGGAATAACCTCTGCGCCCATTAGCTTCATACGGAACACGTTCGGGCTTTGACGTTCAACGTCTTTTGCACCCATGTAAACACGACACTTAAGGCCCAGTAGAGCACAAGCTAGAGCCGTTGCAACACCATGTTGGCCTGCGCCAGTTTCAGCGATGATTTCCTGTTTACCCATGCGTTTTGCTAGCAATGCTTGGCCAAGAACTTGGTTTGTCTTGTGAGCACCACCGTGAAGGAGATCTTCACGCTTTAGGTACAGTTTGGTTTTTGTACCTTTGGTCAGGTTACGCGTTAGCGTTAGTGCCGTTGGACGACCTGCGTACTCTTGCAGAAGCGTCATGAATTCACTGCGGAACTCAGGATCTGCTTGTGCATCGATAAATGCTTGTTCCAGTTGGTCTAGTGCTGGCACTAGGATCTGCGGTACGTATTGACCACCGTATTCACCAAAGTAGGCATCGAGTTTAGCCATTGTGTTATTCCTTCAATTCTATCGATGTGTATTCACACCAAGTCATTTAATCTTGCTTGAGCTTCGCAAAAGGCAAAGCTCACAAATATGTTTTTAGTTTCTGCTTTCTAATTTCTAGCGCCGAGCTTGGACTAGTAATTACGAATCGCTGCAAAAGCGCGTTGCAGTTTGTCTGCGTCTTTTTTACCTGGAGCTGATTCAACGCCTGAGTTTAGGTCTAGCCCTAAACAACCCAACTTAGCCGCTTGGTTAGCATTGTCTGGGTTTAGGCCACCCGCTAACATGATTGCGCTTTGGTTGTTGATTAGGCTCCAATCGAACGCTTGGCCTGTACCGCCAGTTTGAGAACCCACTTTAGTATCTAGCAGGTGACGAGTCACGTTGCTTTTCAGTAATTCTGGTAGCGCGCTTTTAGCACCGTTTTCAGCACCAGAAGCCACACCGTAAGCTTTCCAAATCTCAACGTGTTCAGGTAGAGATTGTTTTAGTTCATCGACAAATGCTTGAGACTCATCACCGTGCAGTTGCACCGCAAATAAACCTAGCTCAGAAACCGTTTTCGCAACGTCAGTAACGCTATGATTTTGGAATACACCCACGTAGTTCAAAGGTGCGCCGCTCATGGTTAAACGAGCTGCTTCGATATCAACATGACGCTTAGATGCTTCAACGAAAATCAGACCACCGAATACCGCACCAGCTTGATAAGCCTTTGCTGCATCGTCAGAGTGAGTTAAACCACACACCTTGTTTTCACCGAGCGTCACTTTACGCACCGCAAGCTCTAGGTTCTTTTCAGCCATCAGAGAGCTACCGATTAGGAAGCCGTCTGCAAATGTTGAAAGGTCACGTACTTGCTGATGGTTGTAGATGCCAGACTCTGAAATCACGACTGCGTTTGGAGCCAGTTCGCGAATCAGCGGAGCCAACTCTTTAGTACGGTTCAAATCAGTCGAAAGGTCACGTAGGTTACGGTTATTAATACCGATCACTTTTGCTTTTAAAGCGACTGCGCGGTGAAGCTCTTCTTCGTTACTGACTTCGGTGAGTACACCCATATTTAGCGAGTGAGCAACTTCAGCCAGCGCTTGGTATTCTTCGTCATCTAATACCGATAGCATTAGCAAAATTGCGTCAGCTGAGTAATGTCGAGCTAAGTACACTTGGTAGGTATCAACCATGAAGTCTTTACACAGGATAGGCTGCTTAGCAATGCTGCGAACTTTAGGTAAAAACTCAAAGTCACCTTGGAAGTACTTCTCGTCTGTCAGCACAGAAATCGCGTTTGCGTGGTTGTTGTAAACCGACGCAATGTAGTCCAAATCAAACTCGTCACGGATTAAACCTTTTGACGGAGATGCCTTCTTACATTCAGTGATGAAAACCGTTTGTTCGCCGCTCAATGCATCATAAAAGCTGCGGTCTGTTGCGGTTAACGCTGCTTTAAACTCGTCCAATGGTTGAGTTTGCTTACGCGCTTCAACCCATTGGTATTTGTCACGAACGATTTTTGCTAATACTTCCGCCATTTCAGCTTCTTTGATTGAAACGTGGGTCGACAATTTATCGGTAGTCTGTGTCATGTTCTTTGTCTCGTCGTTCGTTAGGCGTGTGCAGCAAGCTTTTGTACAAGCTCGTACGCTTTGCCAGAGTTCATCGCGTCAATCGCTTGCTGTGTGTTGGCTTTTAGATCTTCGTGACCAAATAGACGCATCAGCAGAGCAACGTTGACTGCCACAGCGCCAACTTGAGCATCTGTGCCTTTACCCGTCAGGATATCGGTTGTGATGGCTTTGTTCTCTTCTGGCTCGCCGCCCTTGATTGCTTCAAGAGGGTGAGTGTTCAGGCCAAAGTCTGCCGGTGTCACTGTGTACTCGTGAATTTTGCCATCTTTAATTTCAGCAACGATTGTCTCACCATGAATAGCCACCTCATCAAGGCCACTACCATGAACAACGGCAGCACGCTTCATACCCATTTGCAGCATGGTTTCCGCGATAGGGCGGACGAGCTCTTTGCTGTAAACACCCATTAACTCGATATTAGGGCGAGCAGGGTTAATCAGTGGACCAAGGATGTTGAAGATAGTGCGCGTTTTCATCGTCTGACGAACAGGCATCGCGTGACGTACACCGACGTGATATTGCGGAGCAAATAGGAATGCTACGCCAAGCTCGTCGACTGCAGTACGAGTGTCTTCTGCTGTCATCGCTAGGTTAATACCGAACGAATCCAGTAGGTCAGAAGAGCCTGATTTGCTCGATACGCTGCGGTTGCCGTGCTTAGCTATTTTTAAACCACACGCTGCTGCTACAAATGCAGAAGTTGTAGAAATGTTGATGGTGTCATGACCGTCGCCACCTGTACCTACGATGTCTGCGAAATCGTAATCAGGACGTGGGAACGGGTTTGCATTAGCAAGCAGTGCTTTCGCTGCGCCAGCGATTTCATCCGGCGTTTCGCCTTTGATTTTCATTGCAGTAAGCGCAGAAGCCATCAAAATTGGGTCTAGTTCGCCCTTGATGATCACATCAAACAGTTGTTGGCTTTCTTCTTGAGTAAGAGACTGTTGTTCGTAAAGTTTATTAATCTGTTCCATGATCGTTTCCTAGTTAGTCTTTTTATCAAGAGTAGAGCTTTTCTCTAGATGAAGAGGTTTCTCAAGAGCCCATTCGATAGCGTTCGCTAGAAGCGTTGCACCGTAGGTCGTCATAATCGATTCAGGGTGGAATTGGAACCCACAAACCTTGTCTTGTTCTTGAACTACAGACATTACCAAATCATCGACTTCAGCGGTCACCGTTAGGCTATCGGATACATGCGTTGCCACTAAAGAGTGGTAGCGAGCGATAGCCAGCGGCGAAGGTAAGCCTTGGTAAGTCGCATGGTTTTGGTGTTCCATCATCGACACCTTACCATGAATGATTTCGCCAGCGCCTGCAACGGTGCCGCCGTAGGCTTCAACAATCGCTTGGTGGCCTAAGCAAATACCAATCATTGGCACTTTGCCTTTTAGCAGCTGAATTAGCTCTGGCATACAGCCCGCATCCGCCGGAGCACCAGGGCCTGGTGAAAGCAGTGCAACAGGGTTGTCTAGTTCGTTGATCGCCGCTTCAACTACTTTTGCAGGAATGTTGTTACGGTAAATCTTTACGCTGTGACCTAATGAACGAAACTGGTCTACAAGGTTGTATGTGAATGAGTCGAAGTTATCGATGAATACAATATCAGCCATGATTACGACTCCTTCTTATTTGATGAGTGTTGGTTTGTAGCAGAGCTCTTAGTGTGAGCTGCTTGGATCGCTGAGATAACCGCTTGTGCCTTGCCGCGAGTTTCATCGGCTTCTGCTTGTGGGTCTGAATCGAATACCACACCAGCACCTGCTTGTACTTGTGCTACGCCATCTTCAACGTAAGCAGAGCGAATCACGATACAAGTATCTAAAGTGCCTTCACCAGTTAGGTAACCCACTGCACCGCCGTAGCTGCCACGACGTGTTTTTTCTACGTCACGGATAAGTTGCATTGCACGAATTTTAGGTGCGCCCGTTAGCGTACCCATGTTCATACAAGCTTGGTAAGCGTGAAGGGCATCTAAGTCTTCACGGAGCTGACCAACAACACGAGAAACTAAATGCATCACATGGCTGTAGCGGTCAACTTTTAGCAAGTCTGCTACGTGGCGAGTGCCTGCTTCGGCAATACGAGCCACATCGTTACGTGCTAGGTCAACAAGCATCATGTGTTCAGCGTTTTCTTTCTTGTCGGTACGCAGTTCAAGCTCAATACGGCTGTCTAGATCGAAATCGATTTGACCATTCGGGCGCTTACCGCGACGACGAGTACCAGCAATTGGGTAAATCTCGATTTGGTTGGTTTCGGTTTCGTATTTCAGAGCACTTTCTGGAGAAGCACCAAACAGAGTAAATAGCTCGTCTTGCATATAGAACATGTAAGGGCTTGGATTACTTTGCTTGAGTTCTTTGTAAGCCGCCAGTGGAGCAGGGCAAGGTAGCGTGAAGCGACGTGAAGGTACTACTTGGAATACATCGCCTTTTACTACGTACTCTTTTAGGTCACGAACCGTTTGGCAGAAGTCTTCATCTGAAACGCTTGGTATAGCTTCAACGTTGTCGAGCGGCGTTACTTCTGTGATGGCTTTCAATGACTGACATTGTGTCTGAATGTCAGCTAGACGCTCAGTTAATTGTGTTCTGATGTTTTCATCTTGAGTGAACAAGCTCGCGTGAAGCAGACCTTCGTTCTCTTGGTGATCGAAACGCAATAGTGTTTCAGCAACGTAGAAAACAAAGTCAGGGCAGTTGTTAGTCGCTTCAGCATCACCTAGCGGTTCAAAGTTCGCCACGATGTCGTAAGCGAATAGGCCCGCCATGAATAACGCGTGCTTGTTATCAGCGTCTTGCTCAAAGCTGTGTTGAACCAAACGCAGAGCATCGAATGAAGAAGCTTCTCTTAAACGTGAGTCTTCATCTAATTCGTTGCTTGGCTCGACAAAAGTCAGCGTCAAAACGTTATCGGTAAGGTCAGATTCAATTTCTGCTTTAACGTTTTGAGTGAGATGTTCGATAAGCGCTTGACCATTTTCAGTCAATGCTTGGAAGGTTACTTCATGTCCGCGACATACGATGCGAACAGCAGAGTCGATAAGGAGTAGGCTTGTCAGGTTCTGTTTAGATTCAATCTCAGCAGATTCCAGCAACAGACTGTCTGTTTTGTTTTCACACAAAGTATGAAAAACGCTGGTTGGATCTTGCGAGTAAGGAACTGAAGAATTGATGACCTCAATGGTTCCCAGCTTTTTGATTTCAATGGCCTTGTTCACAAGACCTCCTTTATGATTCTTTAAGTTTCCTGCCGTACATAGTCGCATAAAGATACCTTTCACCCAATCTAGAATATGGTCAATTCGATGATTTGTTAGTCAGTTGAATGTGAGATGTTCGACAAATTAAAAAGCCCGCTATTAAAGCGGGCTTAGTGATAACTTTTTTATAAACAAACTGTTTAACTAGAAGTACACGTTAGCCCACCAAGAACTTGTCCAAGTGCGCCACCAATTAAGCTCTGAACTTGCTTCTACTGAAGAAAGTTCTAAAACTTTATCTTTATGGTTTTGGTTAAATTCTTGTAACATGGTGAACCTGTCAAATGTGATACTTCGTATTTGTGTACTAGTTAACTAGTTTTGCGCTTGCAGGTCAAGTGTGTTGACACAAATATAACGATAAAAATTGAAAACAATGAAAAAGAATATATGAGAATTGATCTACATAGTCATACAACAGCCTCAGATGGCCGACTTACTCCACCTGAACTGATTGACCGAGCGCTAGGCTTTAACATCGAAGCGTTAGCGATTACAGATCATGATACGACTGATGGGCTTGCTGAAGCACGCAGCTATATTGCTGATAACAACCTTCCTATCCAGTTGATCAACGGCATTGAGATTTCGACTGTTTGGCAAAACAAAGATATCCATATTGTTGGGTTAAACGTTGATCCGGAGTCACCAGAGCTAACAGCGTTAATTGAACAACAGAAGCAACACCGTGTCGGGCGTGCAGAGATGATTGCTCAACGTCTTGAGAAAGCGACTCGTGAAGGCTTGCTAGAAGAAGTTAAATTGATTGCTGGTGATGCGCCTATCACTCGTGCTCACTTTGCTAAGTGGTTAGTCGATAACGGCTACGCAAAAACCATGCAGCAGGTGTTTAAAAAGTTTCTGACTCGCAATAACCCAGGTTATGTGCCGCCAACGTGGTGTTCAATGAGTGATGCTGTCACGGCTATTCATGCTGCTGGTGGTCAAGCAGTATTAGCTCACCCCGGCCGATATGGCTTAACAGCGAAGTGGGTTAAGCGTCTGTTAGCTGCATTTGTTGAAGCAAAAGGTGACGCTATGGAAGTCGCTCAGCCTCAGCAAGCGCAACAAGAAAGACGCACACTTGCGGATTATGCTATACAATACAAACTATTAGCCTCCCAAGGCAGTGACTTCCATTACCCATCCCCATGGATGGAACTTGGACGTAATCTCTGGCTACCTTCTGGGGTCGAAGAAGTATGGAAAGATTGGGAGTTTCAAACGGTTTCACCAACTGATACCGATGACAGTATTTAGGTGAACCAGCTCCTTCTGATGATAGAGTCGAGAGATTCGATAACGAGGATCAACAATGAGCCAGTTTTTTTATGTACACCCAGATAACCCACAAGCGCGCTTAATTATTCAAGCGGTTGCGATTATTCGCAATGGCGGCGTTGTGGTTTATCCAACAGATTCCGGTTATGCGCTGGGCTGTCAGCTTGAAAACAAACAAGCACTTGAACGCATCTGTAAAATTCGTCGAATCGATGATAAGCACAATTTCACGTTGTTATGCCGTGACCTTTCTGAATTGTCACTGTATGCACGAGTTGATAACGTTGCTTTCCGTTTACTTAAGGCACACACGCCCGGTGCTTATACGTTTATCTTCAAAGCAACTAAAGAAGTGCCAAAGCGTTTGATGAACGCTAAGCGTAAAACGATTGGTATTCGTGTACCAGACAACAAGATTGCACTTGACCTGTTGGAAGCAATGGGCGAGCCATTGATGTCGACATCTCTGATTCTTCCGGGTAACGAGACAACTGAGTCGGATCCAGAAGAAATTCGCGACAGCCTAGAGCATGCGGTTGATGTCATTTTGAATGGCGGCTACTTAGGTGAGCAACCGACTACGGTTATTGACTTCAGTGACGATGACGCCGTTGTTTTACGTCGTGGTGCCGGCGATCCAGCGCCGTTTGAATAATAGCGTTACTGATTAACAGTCTGTAACGAAACAGCAAACCTGCCAGAGTAAATAACAAGTGCTTTTTGGCAGGTTATTTGCGATAATACGCGACCGCGATTTGGTCGCGAAAAATTCATTCGACGTCTGTGAAGACGACAATTAGGTAGAAAAGAGTAAATGAGCGAAAAATTACAGAAGGTTTTAGCGCGAGCTGGTCACGGTTCTCGTCGTGAACTAGAAGGTTTAATTAAATCTGGTCGTGTAAGTGTTAACGGTCAAGTTGCGAAATTGGGTGAGCGTCTTGAAGACGAGAACTCAGTGATCCGTATTGATGGCCACACTATTACAGGCAAAGCCTCTGAAGAGGTGGTTTGTCGTGTACTTGCTTATTACAAACCGGAAGGTGAGCTTTGTACTCGTCATGATCCTGAAGGTCGCCGCACTGTTTTCGATCGTCTACCTAAGATCCGTGGTTCTCGTTGGATTTCAGTTGGCCGTCTTGATGCAAACACATCGGGTCTTTTGCTTTTCACTACTGATGGTGAACTTGCAAACCGCCTAATGCACCCAAGCCGTCAGGTTGAGCGTGAGTACCTAGTACGTGTGTTTGGTGAAGTGACTGAGCAAAAAGTTAAAAACGTGACTCGTGGCGTTCAACTTGAAGATGGTATGGCTCGTTTCGAAGACGTGGTTTACGCTGGCGGTGAAGGTATGAACCATACTTTCTACGTAGCGATTAACGAAGGTCGTAACCGTGAGGTTCGTCGTCTTTGGGAATCACAAGAAACAACAGTAAGCCGTCTGAAACGTGTACGTTACGGTGATATCTACCTTGATAAGAAACTGCCTCGTGGCGGTTGGAAAGAGCTAGATCTTCAAGAAGTAAACTACTTGCGTGAGCTTGTTGAACTTCAGCCAGAAAAAGAGACACTGTTGGATCTTGATCCTGCAAACACTTCTCGTAAGCGTGAACGTTCTCGTAGCCAAAAAATTCGTCGTGCTGTTAAGCGTCACGAAGAGCGTGCAAATGCTCCTAAAGGCCGTAGCAACCAGACTAAGCGTAAGAAGCCTGCAACTCGTGGTACTACAACACCTGATTCAGGCCGTAGTGCTCCAACGACCAATGGCAAACCTCAGGCTACCAAAAAGCCTAAACTGAACAACGGACGCCCGGCTAAACCGGCTAAGCCAAGATCACGTAAGTAATTACACCAGTAGTTGCTACAGTTCTTAAGCTTAAAGCTTAATCCAACGTTTCGAATACTAAAAAACCTGCTAACTTAGCAGGTTTTTTTTCGTCTTGAATATGGCGCAGTTCAAGTCATGTGGAAGTGCTTACCAAGTAGAAACGATTAACCAGGTAGAAGTGCTTCACTAGCTATGGACTACGATTGGTATTAGGTCACTTTCAAATGATTTGAGAAGTTGTCACCCTTCGCCATGCGGTCATATAGAATGACATTGACCGCAGCAGCAAGGTTCATGCAGCCATTAGTCGGAACATAGATAGTTTCACGACAGAAGTCCGTGATCTCTTTTTTCAGAGTCCCATCTTCAGGGCCGAAGATATAAAAAGCACGAGGTGGGTGCTTATAATCAGGCAGAGGCTTAGCGCCTTCTATCAAATCAACCGCGATTGGTACGCAGCCAACTGGAATAATGTCTTTCAGGTCTTCAACACCAATTAATGGTAGCTCAAGGTGCTTTTCTTTGGTGTCGGTATGAAACTGTCGAGCGTGGTCATAACGGGTGCCAGTATAAAATACAGAGTTTGCTCCGTAGCAACCAGCCGCTCGCATTACTGAGCCAACATTTTCAGGTGTTTTGGGGTTTACTAATCCAACACAGGCATAGCCTTTGGATAGTGTATCTGTCTTTGCTTTGGTCATAATTTTGTAGAGTTGCAGTTTGGTAAAGTGATGAGGCTATGAAGTCGTAAGAAAATCAGCTCAGAACTCTGAGCTGATTTAAGAAGAGCCTAGTCGCGTTTCCACAAGATGTGACAGAACTTGTGTTCAGGGTCACGGCTGATCAGCAGACGAGCGAATACGTCATCTAAGACATCATCAGCTTCATTTACAAGACCAATGCGTACTTCAGCGTAGATCTCTTTGTCGACTTCAAAGCCAACATGTTCAACCCAATCGTCACCAGTTTCAACGAGCTCTGCAGCGCCACGATCTTCAAACTGAGCCGTGAATAGGATCACGTCTGCTGGTTCAAGGTTATCAGGAGCCATCTCTAGAAAGATGTCGTATGCAGTGTCAATTGCGTCGTCGTAAGACATTAGGTTGTTAGCTTCGGTCATAATAAATATCTTAGCTTGCGCGGTTCATGTATTTACGTTCGGCTGTGTTCACAACAACTTTGTCGCCAGTTGCAATGTACTCAGGAACTTGAACAGTAAGGCCTGTAGACAGACGAGCTGGCTTAGTACGAGCTGAAGCAGATGCACCTTTGATTGAAGGGTCTGTTTCTTCGATCACTAGCTCAACTGAAGTTGGTAGTTCAAGCGTTGCTGCAGTACCGTCGATAAGAATCGCGTACATGCCTTGAGTTTCTTCGTTGATGAACAGTAGTTCGTCTTCGATCATTTCACCGTTGAAGATGAACTGTGAGTAATCTTCGTTATCCATGAAGATGTACTCGTTGCCGTCAACGTAAGAGAACATCACTGCACGCTTAGTTACGTCGATAGTTTCAACGATTTCGTCAGCCTTGTGGCGAACTTCTGTTTTAACGCCAGTTGCTACATCGTGACCACGGAAGCGGTAAATCTTTTGACCGCCACGGCCACCTGGTGTTGTCACTTCGATATCTTTTACTAGTACTGTTTTGCCATCAACGTTGATCGCAAAACCTTTTTTAATCTCACTTGCTCTAGGCATTTTGTGTTTGTCCTTATTGGGTCTATCCGGTGATTATATCTCGTAGACGCTATAAATAGGAATAGCTTGAATCATAAAGTCACCTAAGCGATCATAGAGAGACAGTTAAATCATTATTTTATTTACCGAAACGACCTATGCAGCTACCTGTTATTGACCCAACACAGCCATTTCAACCTGAATTCCAACCTGTGGTTAACGATCTGATTACCTTTTTAAAAGGCGGGTTAGGCTCCAATCTACACAGTGTCTATGTTTATGGCAGTGTGGCACGCAAACAAGCCGTCGTCGGTCGCTCGAATCTAGATGTGGTTGTGGTTACCCATCGTCCTTTCCCAGAACAACGAACCACGCTGCTGAACACCATTAAATGGCGCTTCCAAAAGAGCTTCCCTCAGGTCACTCAAGTGGCGATCAAAACCACCTTAGTGAGCGAGATCGTTGATTTCGACAATATCTTTACGTGGGGCTTTATGCTTAAGCATTTAGCCGTGTGTGTGCATGGTGAAGACTTATCAGACTGCTATGGTGATTTCGAAACGAGTTGGGAAATTGCCAAGCACTGGAATATGGATGCGGATAACTGGTTGGCGGTTTATCGTAATAAGATCTCCCGAGCAACAACGCCAGAACAACAAGTTGCAGCACAGGTGATTATTGCCAAGAAGCTTCTGCGAGCCAGTTACTCTTTGGTGATGTATCGTGACAAATATTGGTTCGATGGCCCAATAGAGTGTGGTCAACAGTTCTTGAAGTATCACCCAGATAAAGACATCGAAATCCAAAGGTTAGGCATTTTACTTTCTGGTAGGCTGATTCCTAAACGTTCGGTGATTGGTATTCTTGATGGCTTTGGTGAATGGCTGGTTAAGCAGTATCAGAAAACTGAGTTTCGAATCGGATAGGGCTTCGTAAGCTAACCGTTGATATGAAAAAGCAGAGCGAGTTAAGCACTCCTCTGCTTTTTTCGTTTTTATGTCTGGCTCGAGTATTAATAGATATCTCGAGTCTAATGTCGCCTCGAAAATAGAATAGGTCTAGAACAGGCCTAGTTGCTGCCCGCTAACTCTTTCAAAATCTAAACCAATGAAGGGTAAGATAGCCTCTGCGACCGGTTTAATCTGCTTGTCGATGTAATGCTGATAATCGATACCATTCTTCAAGTACTCCTTTGGCTCAGGGCCACTCAGAGTAATCAAATATTCAATACGCCCTTTGTTTTGGTATTGCAGCGGGCGACCTAGCTTGGCATTGATCTCATCGGCCATACGAGCTGCGCGAACCTGTGGCGGAATGTTTTTTTGATACTCGTGTAGTTTGCGGCGCAAACGCTTTTGGTACACCAGTAAATCATCGTGTTTACCAGCAGCGGTTTCATCGACAAACTGTCTGACATAGTCCGTTGGATCTTGGTCGTGAAACACCATCTCATACAGGGTTTGTTGGAATTGCTGAGCGAGAGGTGTCCAGTCGGTTCGCGCACTTTCAAGCCCTTTAAAGATGATCTTCTCTTGGTCGCCTTGATTGATCAAGCCTGCATAGCGTTTCTTCGAGCCGGTTTCTGAACCTCTAATGGTTGGCATTAGAAACTTGCGATAGTGAGTTTCGTATTCCAGTTCGAGTATTGAGGTTAGGTTGTAGGTTTCTTTTAAGTGATTCGTCCACCAATCGTTGATGTAAGCGACCAGTGCGTTCCCGATCTCGTCTGCTTTTTGTTGATCGTAACTGCCGTTTAGCGATACGAAGGTTGAATCGGTATCTCCGTAAATTACTTGATAACCTTTATCCTCGATTAGAACCTTGGTTTGCTTCATGATCTCGTGCCCACGCATAGTGATCGACGAGGCCAAACGGGTATCGAAGAAGCGGCAGCCAGAAGAGCCAAGCACACCATAGAAGGAGTTCATGATGATCTTAATCGCTTGAGAGAACGCTTTTTCGTTGTTCTTCTTTGCAACGTCACGTGCTGCCCACAGGTTTTCGATCATCTCTGGTAGAAAATGCTTAGAGCGGTGGAACTGACCACCACGAAACCCAGCCACCGCTTGGTCTTCTTCAGAGCCTAACTCTAACTTTAGTCCTTCTATCAGCCCCATCGGATCAATCAAGAAAGATCGAATGATCGATGGATACAGGCTTTTAAAGTCGAGTACCAACACCGAGTCATAAAGGTTGGGAATCGAATCCATCACATAGCCACCGGGGCTAGCGATCCAGTTCTCGGGCTCTAAATTAGGCGCGACGTAACCCGCTCGGTGTATCTGAGGCATGTATAAATTAGTAAAAGCCGCAACAGAGCCACCAACACGATCCAGCTCGACACCGGTTAATCGAGAGCGCTCAATCGCGAAGTCGAGTAGGTGAGTGTGTTCGAAGATGCGATTTACTAGCACGCAGTCTTGAAGGTTGTACTTGGCGAGCGAAGGCTTATCGAACTTAAACATCCGGTTTATCTCATCCATGCGGTCGTGAACGTTATGGATGTCTTTGCCTTCCCCGAGCAGTTCTTGAGATACCGATTCAAGAGACCAGGAGCGGAAGTGGTAGGTCGCTGTCTTGAGCATGTCGATGCCATCCAACACAACGCGGCCTGGGATAGTGATAAAGCCTTGCTGGTTTTGTGCAGAACTACGGAAAAAGCTTGGTTGATTGTCTCTACCGATGCTGAGCTTCACTTCGTTCCATTCTGAACGTTTGTGCAGCAGCCTAAAATCGAAATCAATGACATTCCAACCGATGATGATGTCGGGATCAAATTCAGAAAACCATCTAATCATCGCCTCGAGTAGAGCTTTCTCATTAGGAACCCATTGGACGTTTGTGTCAGCCTCTTGTGGTTCGCCGACCATGATGACTCTGCTGTCCATCGGGCTGTCTAAGCCAATGGAATAAAGCACACCTTTTTCTGAGCATTCAATATCAAGCGAAACCACAGATAAACTCGGTAAGTATTCGCCCGTTCTGCATTTTGCATTGGAGACTCTAAGGTGCTGACTTTTTTGCACGGCAGTCCCAGTGAACTCAATGCTGCCTTTGATAAAGCGTTCCATCAGATATCGATCGGCGAGTCGAATATCGCTTTCAAAGGTCTGGATTTCTTCGCTGTGAAAGGCTTGTGCTAAACCAAAGCTACTTCTCGACAATGAGGTGTAACATGCGGCGAGAGGGGTTTGATCGAATGTGGCTAGTTCTAGGGACTTGAATTGGCAATCTATCGACTCTTTCGCTGCGATTGCCTGACATTCTTCAACATCAGATTGAGCGACAAAAAATACAGGCTTTTCATTTTGAATCGTCAGCAGAGTTGGGCCTTGAGGGGAGCTTAACCACAAATCAATTTGGGTACGCCCTGAAAAGTCTCTCGCTTGTCTTGTGAGTACAAAGCCTTGCTGAATATCCAATGTAATAACCTATTGAAATGGGGAATCGAATACTACCATCTAGCGGCTCTCCGCGCACAACAGGCAACCAAAATACTAACTAAATTCTAGTTAACAGAGGCAAATAACGGGACTCCATAAGCAAATAAGTGAAATTGTCGCGAATGGCTATTCAATGGTATTGAAAATATCTTTATCTTGTGTAATTTTATTGGGTGTTGTTTTAACTGGTTGATTTTTAGAAAAAGCTTGTTGTTTTAGTTAGCTTATTTGTTAATAAGTACTTGCTAAAGTTCGTGTTTCAGCACATATTCAACAGAGCTTTTTTTTAGTAATTAAGTTAAGATGTACTCAATGCTGCGATCCACTGTTCCTTTGTTCAATTGTTTCAAACAGATGAAATGACACAGTGGTTGCAGAGCCAATTAATAGTGTGGAGATACAAGTTTGATAAATGTTTTCCTTGTAGATGATCACGAGCTGGTTCGCACAGGGATACGACGTATTATTGAAGACGTCCGTGGAATGAACGTAGCAGGGGAAGCTGAAAGCGGTGAAGATGCTGCAAAATGGTGTCGTACTAATAATACTGACGTTATTTTGATGGATATGAATATGCCTGGTATTGGTGGCTTAGAAGCAACCAAGAAAATCTTGCGTTTCAACCCTGATGTTAAAATCATCGTTTTAACTGTTCATACGGAAAATCCGTTTCCAACTAAAGTGATGCAAGCTGGAGCTGCTGGTTACCTTACTAAAGGGGCAGGTCCGGATGAAATGGTAAATGCAATTCGAGTGGTTAATAGTGGCCAACGATACATTTCACCAGAAATTGCGCAGCAGATGGCTTTGAGCCAATTCTCGCCTGCGTCTGAAAATCCATTCGCAGACTTATCTGAGCGTGAACTTCAAATCATGATGATGATTACCAAGGGTCAGAAAGTGACGGATATTTCAGAACAACTCAATCTAAGTCCTAAAACAGTCAACAGTT
Organism: Vibrio sp. 10N.222.47.A9; assembly: GCF_963872585.1. Classification (NCBI taxonomy): domain Bacteria; kingdom Pseudomonadati; phylum Pseudomonadota; class Gammaproteobacteria; order Vibrionales; family Vibrionaceae; genus Vibrio; species Vibrio sp. 10N.222.47.A9. Next base: position 149,821 of record NZ_CAWNBB010000057.1, read on the forward strand.
ACCGCTACCGTTTGTTCAGCAAATTGGATATCAGTGGCGATGTAGAGCTGACGCATTTAGCGATTAGACATGGAATGTTAGACACTGAGACCCTTTAACACTGAGATCGTATAGTGACCAACTTGTTTGACTCAGTGTCATTTCTCAAGACAGTAACAGAACAGCCCGGCGTTTATCGTATGTATAACGCCGAGGCTGTTGTTATTTACGTCGGTAAAGCTAAGAACCTCAAAAAACGCCTTTCCAGTTATTTCCGTAAAAAAGTCGACAGTGAAAAAACGCGCGCTTTAGTTAGCAATATCGACAAAATCGATGTCACTGTAACGCATACAGAAACAGAAGCTCTTATCCTTGAGCACAACTACATCAAGCAGTATCTACCGAAATACAACGTACTTCTGCGTGATGATAAGTCGTATCCCTATATTTTTATTAGTGGTCACAAACATCCTCGTTTGTCGATGCATCGTGGTGCTAAGAAGAAAAAGGGAGAGTACTTTGGTCCTTATCCCGATTCCGGCGCTGTGCGTGAGACGTTGCACCTAATACAGAAAATCTTTCCTGCTCGTCAGTGTGAAGATACGGTTTATGCCAACAGAACGCGCCCGTGTTTGATGTATCAGATTGGTCGTTGCGCTGCGCCATGTGTCAGCTCAATCATCTCTGATGAAGAGTACAGCGAGCTTATCGACTACGTTCGTTTATTCCTGCAAGGGAAAGACAAGCTAGTTCTTGAGACACTCATCGATAAAATGGACAAGGCAAGCCAAGAGCTTCGCTTTGAGCAAGCTGCTGCTTTCCGTGACCAGATCCAAGCGATTCGACGCGTGCAAGAGCAACAGTACGTATCTGACGACTCAATGGAAGATATGGACGTGTTAGGTTTTGCTCAAGAAAATGGCGTGGCTTGTATTCACATCTTGATGATTCGCCAAGGAAAGGTTTTAGGCAGTAGAAGCCATTTCCCGAAAATTCCAAACAATACGGTGCGAGAGGAAGTCTTTTCGAGCTTTTTAAGCCAATACTATCTTGCACATAATGAAGCGAGAACCATCCCAACTCGTCTCATCCTTAATGCTGATTTGATGGAAGATGTCACACCGATTCAAGAAGCCTTGTGTGAAGTTGCGGGTCGTAAGATCCACTTCAATACCAATCCTTCTGGCACTCGTGGTCGCTACCTTAAACTGTCTAACACCAATGCATTAACAGCCATTACCACCAAGATTAATCACAAGATGACGATCAATCAGCGCTTTAAGGAGCTTCAAGAAGTGCTGTCGATGGACGTTATCAAACGCATGGAATGTTTCGATATCAGTCACACCATGGGTGAAAGTACGATTGCATCTTGCGTGGTCTTCAATCAAGAAGGGCCAGTTAAACCGGAATACCGTCGTTACAACATCACAGGTATTACCGGTGGTGATGACTACGCTGCAATGGCTCAGGCGCTTGAGAGACGCTATTCAAAACAACTCGATGTCGACAAGATCCCAGACATCATTTTTATCGATGGCGGTAAAGGTCAGTTGAATCGTGCCCATGAGATCATTTCCAAATATTGGGATGATTGGCCGTTTCGACCAAGAATGATGGGTATTGCGAAAGGGGTAACACGTAAACCGGGTTTGGAAACCTTGGTGACCCTTGAAGGTGAAGAGTTTAATTTACCAAGTGATGCGCCAGCACTGCACCTTATCCAACATATTCGTGATGAAAGCCATAATCATGCGATTGCAGGGCATAGAGCAAAACGTGGTAAAACGCGTAGAACCAGTGCGCTTGAAGGAATTGAAGGGGTAGGGCCTAAGCGCCGTCAATCTTTGCTGAAATATATGGGTGGCTTACAAGAACTTAAGCGTGCAACTGTCGAAGAAATAGCCAAAGTACCGGGCATTAGTCATTCTTTGGCAGAAAACATTTATCAAGCATTGAAACAATAGTAAAAATCCCGCACCATTAAAGCGCAATTAATAAGAGCCCAATAATATGCGTTTGAATATACCTAACATTTTGTCCTTACTGAGACTATTTTTGATCCCAGTATTCGTTGTTGTTTTTTACCTACCTTACCAATGGGCTCCTTTTGCTGCTGCAATGGTGTTTTGGGTAGCGGGTTTTACTGACTGGCTAGATGGCATGCTGGCTCGTAAACTCGGGCAAACGTCTCGCTTCGGTGCCTTTATTGACCCTGTGGCGGATAAAGTGCTGGTTGCTACGGCTCTTATCTTGATGACTGAGCATTACCATTCGATTTGGATAACGATTCCAGCGGTTACCATGATCGCTCGTGAAATTATTATTTCGGCGCTTCGTGAATGGATGGCTGAAATCGGTAAACGTGCAAGCGTTGCGGTATCTTGGGTTGGTAAAGTCAAAACCGTTTCTCAGATGTTCGCTCTTTGGGTACTGATCTGGCGATACGACGACTGGATGGTGTGGGTAGGTTACATTGCGCTCTATGTTGCAACCGTTCTTACATACTGGTCAATGGCGCAATACTTGATGGCTGCCAAAGACGATTTGTTAGACGAAAAACATCATTGATGAAGAAGCGAGCTGAGGCTCGCTTTTTTGATCTTTAACCTAAGGTTAAGTTATCCATAGTGGATATCTAATGTGATATAGATCGCCTTTGAATGGCCTGTCCACAAAGTCCTTTGCACACAAAGTCAGCTATTTAGCCTGTTTCGTATGAAATCTATTCAAACGAATTAAAAATACAAAAATAATATTGACTCAATCCTCTGAATCCGTAGAATGCATCCCGTACCCAAGAGGATGGCAATAAGCGATTCGATTGGAGTTACTAAGGCGCCTTGGCAGAGTGGCTATGCAGCGGATTGCAAATCCGTGGACCTCGGTTCGACTCCGGGAGGCGCCTCCATTATCTCTTTCGTTTAGAAGAGTAATGAAAATGCGATACTAGCTCAGTTGGTAGAGCGCAACCTTGCCAAGGTTGAGGTCATCGGTTCGAACCCGATGTATCGCTCCAAAATTTGTAATGTTGATTGGCGTCAGCATTAAGATGGTGTTTTACTTTTCAGTAATCGGCATCGCAATAAAGAATTGCGTGCCCTGGTGGTGGAATTGGTAGACACAAGGGATTTAAAATCCCTCGGCGTTCGCGCTGTGCCGGTTCAAGTCCGGCCCGGGGCACCATCTATTAAAGTCTACGTCTTAACGGATGTAGCAAATGCGATACTAGCTCAGTTGGTAGAGCGCAACCTTGCCAAGGTTGAGGTCATCGGTTCGAACCCGATGTATCGCTCCA
>NZ_CAWNBB010000058.1:0-47019 GCF_963872585.1 Vibrio sp. 10N.222.47.A9
TACCACTCCACCAAACAGTTCCACGTGGTCAATGTACACGGCTCATCACAAGATATTGCGCAGCAGCTACTCAATGTAGGCAATCACAGTGGTAAACGCGTCCAGTTGGTCTCCCAAAGCGTGAAAGCCAAGACAGAGGGCATGGAGAGCGTACAGCGCAAGAGTCAGACACTCAGCGCCTGGGTCGGCCAGCTCTTTTCACCAGAGCAGAGACACACCACCCACAGCTTACTGCAAAGCGATACGCCGCTGACCAATAAAGACGTCTTGCTCATCGATGACGCCAATAAGATGAGTGCCAATGAGTTGTTAGCCCTCACCGACAAAGCCAAACAATCGAGCAGTAAAGTGGTGATGCTTAATCGTGTATCAAGCCGTCAGGGATTTAAAGCCAATAACGCTATCTCGCTGTATCAAAAAGGCAATGTGGAGAGTCATTCTTGGGTCGGCAAGCGAGCCAACAACACCAACGTGAAACTGCATGACAATGACACCGATAGGATAGCGCGGGTGTACTCAGACCTCCCCGATAAAGCCAACACGCAAGTGATTGCCACCTCCAGCGTCGAGCAGCGGCGGTTAACCGAAGCGATACGGGGCCAACTGAAAAATACCGGCGCCCTCACCAGACACGAAACCACCCTATTCACTCAAACCCCTCACCACCTCTCTAAAGCGCAGCAACCCCTCGTCCAACACTACAAACCTGGCATGACACTCACCCATTGGGAGAAAAACAAACCTCAGAGTTTTGTCATCGCCAGTATCGATAAAGAGAGCAACACCATGACCGCACTCAGCAAACACGATGGACAGTCACACACCTTTGACCCGTCCAGTCGCGCCTTTAAGCACATGAAGATGCAAATCAATAAACCGCAAAGTCTCAATATCGCCCAAGGCGAACGCCTTCAAACGCTAGGCAAACACTTCCCTGCTGGCTTGGACGCGAACCAAAGCTACCTTGTCACTCACATTGACAAAGAAAGCCTCACGCTTGAGAGCAAAGGGGAAACGCAGCGCGTCAACTTAGAGAGCTTAAAAGACGCGCCGCTGCAATACGACTACGTTCATAGCGCCCACCATATTGAGCCAAAAGCCCATACTTTACTGTCTGGCAAAGCGTTTACCCTATCTAAGCCCCTGATAAACGACCTGACTGAAAAAACAGAGCGCCTTGATATCTTCACCGACAAACCAGACAAAGCCCAAAGCGCACTCGAAAAAGAACAGGTCTCCCCTTCGGCCATTGAGCGTGTATTACAGACGCAAAACGTCAACGACCGCTACCTAAACGATGCCACCCAAGATTGGCTAAAGCAGGATGTCAGTCAAGCGCTGTCAGCACTCGCGCAAGCGCAAAACGCCCCGCTCATCGAAAAAGCGGTCAGCTTTGCCCTGAACCACCTCTCAGAGCGAGAAGCGGCGTTTAGCCAAAAAGCCTTAGTGGTGGAAGCGGTGCGTTACGCCTTTGAAGAAGCCGGAGGCTCTATTACCAAAGAGCAGGTTGAAACAGAGCTGACTAAACGCAGCGACACCCTCTCTGCAGAGTACAGTGACGGCACACGCTGGACGACGCAAGCCGCGCTAGAAACTGAAAAGCGCATCTTGCAAAACATCGATGATGGTAAAGACCAACATCAACCTTTTGCAACGCCTAAGCAGGTGCAAGACTTTCTCGACACCAAGCCTCGCCTAACCCAAGGGCAAAAGGACGCCATCACCCTTATCTCAACCACCAAAGACAGCTTTGTGGCCATCCAAGGGTTAGCCGGTACAGGTAAGTCCACCATGCTTGAATCCAATATTGAACTTATCCAGTTAGTGAAAGAAGCCAGCCAGCAACCAGAGCAAAGTGTCATCGGTCTTGCGCCCACGCACGCAGCCGTGGCAGAGCTCGAAAGCAAAGGTGTGAAAGCGCAGACACTGGAAAGCTTGCTTTCTGACATCAGGCAAGGCAATCGAGAAGCCAGTGACTATCAACACACCTTATTCTTTCTTGATGAAAGCTCCATGGTCAGCAACAAGCAAGCCGATGAGTTCACAAAGCTGGTCAATGACAGTCAATCCAAAACAGCCAAGTTGGGCGATAAAGAGCAGCTTTTATCGCTCAGTGCCGGCAAACCCTTTGAACTGGCCATAAGCCAAGGCCGCATCGATACCGCTTACATGACCGACATCATCCGTCAGCAAAACGACACCTTACTTAATGCGGCGCAAAACACCATTGATAAGCAGCCACAGAGCGCCCTGGATAAACTCCAGCAGCAAGCCCCTGATACTCAAGGTAACAGTCAACATGTCATTTCTACGCTGAATGAAAACGACAAAGACCGACGCAGAGCGCAGCTCACCGCCACAGAAAAACTGCCCTATGTGGTCGCCAAAGACTATTTAGAGCGCACCCCCGAAACGCGAGACAACACACTGATTATCGCGTACACCAACCAGGAGCGAGACACCATCACCGAACACATCCGTGTCGGCTTGATGAAAAAGAGTGAATTAGGCAAAGAGAACGTCATCGCAACGAGGCTACGCTCAATCGGCGCGACGGGGGAAGAGCTCACCACCATGATGCCGTATCAAAAAGGCTTGATACTGAGCACCAAGCCCGGTGAGTACACCACCATCACTCACGTGGATTCTGAGCATGGCGTAGTAACACTTCAAGACGCAAGTACAGGTAAGACAAGGCCGTTCTTACCGCGTAACCGTGATCACCGTTTCACCACCCTGTTCTCTACGTCAGAAAAGCCACTTTCAACCGGTGATAAAATCATCACCCGTTTTACCGATAAAGAGCGCGGCATTAAAGCCAACGTGGAGTACCGCATCACGCAAGCGAATACAGACCGTGTTATCGCTCAATCTAAGACAGGACAAACACTCAACCTTAACCCTAATGCGCTTAAAGACGGGCACTGGGACTACGCCTACAGTCGAACCGCAGACATGGCGCAAGGGTCCACCTATCAACACGTCATTAGCGCGATACAAAGCAAAGGCGCACTGACCAACTTAAGACGCGCCGGTATCGATGTGACTCGTGCCAGTCAGCACATTCGGCTCTATACCGACAACACCAAACAACTGGTCAAAAGCTGGCTTTCTAAAGAGAGCCATAAAGCCAGTGCGATAGAAACCCTTAACCAAATCCCACCCAAAGACACCACTTACTTTAACCGTAATGCCCTCCCTCATGAGGACGTCCGATTCCAAAATAAAAGCGGTGACTTTGACTACAACACATTTAGGGAGCACATCAACACACAGCTACCCAAATACACCGAAAGCCTCGCCATTCAGTTATTAGGCCAGCCGAATCAATCCAAATCAGACCGGGATTACTTAACCTTTGGCATTGGTAAATCAGCCATTAAAGTGACCTTAACCGGAGAGCATCGAGGGTATTTTAAAGACTACACCACAGGCGAAAAAGGCGCATTGATTAACCTAATTATGAGTCATAAGGAAATGAATTATAAAGCCGCGATGAATGAAGCGCACAAGATGCTCAATGAGCCAGATAAATATCAATTGGAGGAAAACAATAAACACGACAAATTACTGAGCACCACCCCAAGGCATATTGCGCAGTTTGAAGAGCGGGCTAAGGATTATATCAATCAAAGCTTACCGGTGGATAACACGCTGGCCCAAACGTACTTAAACAAGCTCGGCGTCAATAACATTGAAAATAACCAGGTTAAGTTCCACCCTGCGGTCTATTCATCCGAAGATAGATCTCTTCATCCTGCGATGTTAACCAACATCCACAATAAAGAAGGTGAAACCAAAGCCATTGAAGTGATCTATTTAGACACTCAAGGCAATAAAGACACCTCCTTAGATATTAATCCAAGAACCCTAGGCACAAAGTCCAAACAATTAACCCAATTCCATCAAGGAGAGAATTTAAACACCACCATCATCAGTACCTCGATTGAGAACTCTTTCTTAATTCGAGACCAAACCCAAGGACAGATTGACATTATCAATGTCAATCATAAGAACGATATTCAAAACATCTCTACCGATGAACTGAGACAGAACATCATTATTGTATTAAATCACGGCAACCACGATTTAAACCCGAACAACATTGAAAAAATCGTCGAGAACTTTAATGGTCGAGACATTCAATTCATGTCAGATGATAATCTTAAAGAGGACATTAAATCGTGTATTGATAAACTAGAGCGAGATAACAGCGCACATAGCCTTGAATTAAGTGAGACGTACACTTCTCATCAAGAGAGCGAATTAGACACCCTCAACTATAATGAGAAAAAAGAAACCGACAGCCAATCACTCGACCACTTTGAGCCAAAAGAATATTCACCTCAACAAGAGATGGCATTGAATCACTCAGAGAAAGAGAGCCATTGGGAAGACAGAGAAATCGACAGAGAGTTAGAGCGATAATATAAGGGTAGCCAGTGGCTACCCTTTTTTTTCGCCTTCAAGATACTCGTCGACGCTTTTATCAACCAAAGCGGTGTTGGATTTTCTTTGCTCAATCGAATCCGCTTTATTCTTATAATATCCCTCCCCATCAAAGCTATGCGCCAAATTTAAATTTAGCACGCCTTGTACCTGCCTAACCCTACGATACGTTTCTTCCATCAACTCACGGTTCGACGGCCGCTCATCGTCACTGTCATTCAGTTTGATGCGCAACGCCAAGGTAAAAAGCTGACGAGTTGCCTCGGCATCACTTAACTTTTCTCTGTCTCTGAATTTCTTAAAATCTTGCTCTAGCTTCCCTCGAAGGGAGCTTTGTAAAGGGTAAGAACGTGACATAATTTAGCTTTTCCTCCTCAATGAATGTCAATGAAGCCCACCTTTAAGCCCCAATGAAATCCAATAAATTCTCAATGTAAACCCATTGTACTTAGTTTCAAAAAAACCGCTACAACCTTACCCATAAAGGGATAAATAACAATTCAATTAAATCCCATTGAATTTAGATTTAAATCACCACAACCCCTTACACAGAAAGGCGTCAATGATAATTCAATGTGATTACATATTTTTACACTGGGATTTCAGCGGCTAATTAGTTGAGATTTTGAAAATTTTTTCACGCTCTACCTTGCCTCCAATACCAACTGTAAGTTATTGTTTTTATTGTCTTTATATTTCTCACAGACAACCATTCACATTGAAATCAATGTGCCGTGGTGTGTGGTCACCAACTCAACTAACCAACAACTCAGAACGAAGGATCTGAGTTCCTTAATCAAAACGACGGGAAAAACTGACAGCGAAAGACAAAAGCCGACCAGGTGGCGAATGAATCTGACGAACGAGGGATGCGGGGGATTTGGAAATTGAAGGAAGAAAGCGAGAGGAAAAGCTGAAGGCCTTGCACCGTTATGGTGCGAGGCCTTTTATTGAACGTTCATCTTAAAATAAACCGATTGGACTTTTTGGATGTATATTTTTCTGGCGTTCTCGGTGCGTTTGGAAAAACCCGCATTATACGCGCCGACGCTGTTCCAGTTATAACCATGACTAGAAAAATTAGAACTTAATACCCACGCGCCAAGATGAACATTAAAGCAAGGATGATAGATGTTTGTTTCATTCACATTAAATTCGGATAGTCGATCAAACCAATGGGAATTAATTTGCATCAATCCAAAATCACGGCTGACGACTTGACCGGATTGGTTTTTATTTTCATTGTACGCGTTCGGCTTTAGGCTACTTTCTACCGTGGCAATGGATTTTAAAAGCTGTGGATCGACATTATAAAATCGCCCTGCCTCATCAAAGCAAAAAGCCCAACTGAAACACGGCGATAACAACGAAAGATAAAGTAATGGTTTCATCATAAAAAAGAGCCCTGATAATAGGACTCTCATTTTATGCCACCCCATTGAGATATCAATATTCACAAGGTAATAAAATTGTGGTCACGCTACGGTCACGTTCGGTTATTATCCAAACAGACTGTTTACAAATAGTATAACTCGATATCACTCGCTCGCCTGTTTTGGTTGCTTCGTCATTGGTCATTTTATCTTCAATGCAAGTCTCTCCCCAATCCCCATTTTGGTGACGCTGAAAATAAATCGACAAGTTAACACCGACATTATTCTCTAGTAATAATTGGATACCTTGCGTATAGACCACTTTACCCAGCGAGAACGGTACGGCCGTACACATGTAACATTTTGCTTTTGTTTCTTCTCTATCTTGTGTAGCATTCAGAATGTTCATTAAATCTAACTCCGATGTGATTGAACATGCCTTGATATTTGATGGAACAAATATCAAGGCGCTTTAATGTTAACGCCTAATAAACGTCTTCCGTTTTACGAATATGATTAAACAATTCATAAATTTCATCGTAAGTGATGCCATACCCTTCGAGCTTTTCCACACAATCACAAATATCATTGGTGTAGAAACACTCATGATTAAATAACTCACGGCGAATGATCGCCTTTTTACCATTCTCTTTGATATCTTCAGCGATCCCTTCTTGAGCGATAGAATCCAAACGGATCATTAATTGCTTGGCATTATCAACTGGGCAAATTAACCCCATACCTAGTGATGCGTATTTCACGCTATCTTTTTTTGCCTCATCGGACTGTTGATTAGAAAAAGCAAAGAACGCCCCAGCATCATTAAAAGCCTGAGTTTGTTTGTCTTGAATATAGTGTGAGAGATATTTCATTATTTAAGTCTCCATTTTATAACTAAGGGGTATCAACTCTTTATACTTCGATATATTGATGGCTATCTGTCACCCACCCCATGACGACAGCACGACTATTCAGCCCTACCTTATTTGTTTCAGTAATCACATGACCTCTCGCGATGCCTTGCCCCCAATACGGCTTATTGAGTTCTGTTTCTGGGAATAAAACCGTCAGTTCTAGCCAAACACTGGAATGCCTGGCTCTTGCTTTTACATGAGCGGCAATCACGACAATATTTTCCACAGAGGTTGATCCTGATAGGGCAACATCACGACTTGGCTCTACTGGTTGCAGACGCTTAGAGATATCATTTTTTGGTGAGCTTTCGTGCTCCAGCGGCGAAACGCTGGTCACTGAATTTGAATTAGAGAGAGTTAGGTTTGAATTTTGTTGCGCCATGAGGATTTTCCTTTTGTTTGAGTATCACTTTTCGGAGCCGCTTGGCTGTCCGCTCTCTCACCATCGTTCTGCTTTGCAAGGGCGCGCAGCGTTCATTTACCCTTGCAAATCAGGTTGTGGGGAGAGACGGTTAACAGCCTGCGAGCCCGTAAATGATGCGAGAGAAAGGAAATCGGCGCATAAGAAAACAAGCCTTACTCGAACTTATTCAAAGGTAGGGAAAGCAACGAGGAGGTACGACGAGGCGTAGCGAACGCAGTGAGAGGAGTGCGTTCAGGATTGCAGCGATATCCTTTTAGATAGGGGCTGTAGAGAGGCACATCCTGGGGCGGCACGCAGTGACTCACCAGGGTGATGTCACTCTTAGGCCATAGATAAAAGATACAAGCGAAAAGCCTTGCCCGAAGGGTAACGCCCAAGTTAAGCCCTTATCACGACGCTGTGCTTCAAATCCGCTTTAAACGATCATCATAAAAAACTCGTCAATTGAGCCCTATCAGCCACGCAACCACAAATTGACATCAATACACAGCAATACAATCAAGCATCGAGTCAATGGGCCTACAGTCCTCCTGAGAGCCAGCTTGACGACCGCTTGCGGTCGAGCCTTTGGCTCAACCTCTTTTGCGCAGAAACCCAAGCGTACACAGCAATCACGAGGTAAAAAAAATGCCTCTAGAATAAGAGGCATTTCAGAAAACATATTTGAACATTAAACGTTGATATGAGTACCAACCCAAAACGCGGCACCGGCTACCGTCGCAATCATCGCGAAGGCTGTTGCAATAATGAGTTTTTTAAGGGAACTCACTTCATTACGAACCCCCTGGACCTCATTCCGAACGCCTTGAATATCAGATTTCAGCTCATTACGAACCGCTTCAATTTTATCTGAAAGATCATGACGAACCGCTTCGATCTTCTGATCGAGTTCTTTACGCGTATCATTTAACTGCTCTTGAGTGGCAGCATGAGCGGTTAGGTTGATCAGCTCTTCAACGCTTAATGTGACTTTGCTTGATTCAGACATAATAGAAACCTTATTTAATTGTCTTTAGTTTACTGCATTACGTTACCGAAGTCATTCACGCCAGAATAGGCGTGAATGAGAGACATTTTTCACTAACTAATGGTTATATCCAACCACGCTCCGCAAACGACACCACATCTTCAAAAGACACAACGAAGTGATCGAGTACTCGAATATCAACCAAGGCTAACGCGTCGGTCAATCGTCGAGTAATACGTCGATCGGCTTGGCTGGGTGTGGCATCACCGCTGGGATGGTTATGATAAAAAATGACCGCGCTTGCATTTGTGGCCAGTGACTCTTTGACCACTTCACGCGGGTAAACGGAGGCCGCATTAATGGTGCCGTTAAACATCTCTTTTATGCGTAAAACTCGATGCTGACTATCAAGAAATATCACCCCAAACACTTCGCTTTCATTGGAAGCGAGTGAAGTCTGACAAAATGACTTCACCAATTCAGGGGAATTGAGTGGCGTCTGCTCTGACACAAACAACTTAGATTTTAAAATGCTCGCGGCATGGTTCAAGATATCTTTTTCTTCGACTGAGAAAAGGCTGTGATTAGAGTAGTTAGCAAGTACAGACATAATAGATCCCTTTTAATATTTAAAGTCGTGATGGGCGGCGCTCAGTCCGTGTTATTGGCCATACAAGCTAGTCAGAAGGTCTTTCGCTATTGCTTGATGCTTAGCGGTCGTTTCAACGTTTCTCTCTTCTTTTTTCGCGTAGGCATAATCTTCTCGCATCTGTTTCACAGTCGTCACTCGGTCACATACGCTAATGCTCACCCCTTTTCCTTTCTGGCTTTCCTCCAAGATCAAAGAATCGGTATAACCAAACTCCTTAAGTAAAATCTCATGCACTTTGACCGCTCGAACAGTCGAATTAAAGTCAGTGGAATTTACCCAGATAAGTCCTTTTGAAACCGTAGCTGAAACAGTCGAACGAACTGCACGTTCAACGACCTGACAGGAGATATCATTTTTTGGTGAGCTTTCGTGCCCAGCGGCGAAACGCTGGTCGCTGAACATCGATTTAGAGAGAGTTGGGCTTGAGTGTCGTTGTGCCATGAGGAGTTTCCTTTCTGTTTGAGTATCACTTTTATGGAGCCGCTTGGCTGTCCCTACCTCAAACAGGGTTCTTCTCTGCAGGGGCGCGAAGCGTTCATTTACCCTTGCAGAAAAGGTTCTGATTGAGGAGGGTTAACAGCCTACGAGCCCCATCAAATGATGCGAGTCGAAAGGAAAACCGGCACATAAGGCAACAAGCCCTTACTCGAACTTAATGGATGTCAGTAAAAGGAGTGAGGAGGCACGACAAGCGGCAACGAGGAAGAATGACGAGGAGCTGGCGTTCAGGATTGCAGCGATATCCTTTTAGATAGGGACTGTAGAGAGGCACATTCTGGGGCGGCACGGAGTGACTCATCAGGGTGATGCCACTCTTAGGCCATAGGTGAAAGATACAAGCGAAAAGCCTTGCCCGAAGGGTAACGCCCAGGATAACCCTTAATAACACAGAGCTTCAAAGCGGCCTTGAGCATTCATAATAAAAAATACAGCCTATAAAGTGTTGCAAGCCACAAAAAAAACAGTTAGTAACACCGATAAATTTTTATCCATTCTCATAGGTTGATTTTTTGAATCAATATCTTCATTAACTATAAAACTTCAACGTTCTTAACCTAAAAAATTCACGATGGAAATATTAATTCAGCTTTCGCCCTGGCACACAAGGGGGTTGTTTTTATCGAGATTTCCCTTTCTTTCATACTAAATCAGCACCTTAAGAATCCTTTCAGATTGGCACATAACTCTCTCTCATACACTTTTAAAGACTCAACCTAACGGTAAATGTGTCACGCCTGCATATTTAAAAGGTAAAATTGTCACGAACAGTTCATATAAATGTGAAGTAATAACAGGTAGAACTGTCACGAAGCCATAGCCTTTGTATGCACAGGCTAAATAATAAAGGCTTAAAGAGCCGTTAATGCTTTGATTGCTTCTTCACATAACATACCGCCAGATAAGGAAAATGCCGTAAGGTTGACTTTCAAAACTTGGAGTTCTTTTTGTGTGACGTTCTCTTTGGCCACTAGTTTACTATGAATAACTATGGCTTGTTCTAATGGTGATAGTTCTTCTTCGATAACTTGGGTAGATTTGTCACGAATGACGCTATCCCACTCAAAATTAATAAACATCTCACTATTGCGCTTTTCTTCAGTATATCTGAGATTTATATCTGTTTTCTTTGCAATATCCTCAACAGATGGCTTTAGGAACCGGCGCCTAAAGTCACTCATACGTTCGTAAGACTTAGGTAAGCAATAACGGTCAATCATCCACTGAACAGAGAACGAAACGCTATTGCGACGGTTGGACCATTGTTTAATCGACTCATAAAGCCTCATAGAGTGCCCTGAGCTTAGTTCCCCAGCATCACCAATCAGGAACTTTGTAAAATCAGACTTCACTGCTGTGATGATACTTATCAGCTCAGCATTGAAGAAAAACGTTGTCACACCACGCTTAGGCCGATGAGAGCGCTTCACCATCCAAGTAAAGCTGTCATAAGCTTTATCTTCTTTGGAGTCTTCATCTGGCAAGTAAAACACAACTTCTTTCCCTTTCATTGCATTCGCTGCAGCAGCAATTTCTTTGCTAGCGTTCTCACTTTTGAACAAGGAAGCGTAGCGGTGGGTATGAACATCTACGCTCACATGACCAAACTCAGTTGCCTTGTAATCGATAGGATTGTCTAAGAAGTGCCTTAATGCCAAATAAAGGATCCGTTTTTCATTTCGGCCAAGACTATAAGCTGCAGTAGTCAACGCGTTAGATTGCCGAAGAACATTCTGTTTTGTTATCTGTGACATTTCCACCTTAAGACCCGTGACAAATCATTTACCTGTCACGGTAGTAAGTATTTAGAAACAAAACAACTATTAATTGCGATTAATGGGAGGATAAACACAGACATTATAGAGATCAATCCGGTACATCTGTCACGAAATAAAGGTATATCTGTCACGCATCAAGGTATATCTGTCACGAAAAACTAGACATTACGGTACATTCGTCACAAAACAAGGTAGATCTGTCACGAAAAAGCAAGATAAGCCATTGATTTATAATGTATTTATATTACTAATAAGATCTTAATAAGATTATAAGAAGATATAAAAATTACTATAATAATCAATGTGGATAAATGGGATAAACCACGGAACACCTTAAAGATACCCACAGCAATATGACAATAAAATAAAATGAAACGATTTTGTATATTTTCAATTGTAATCGTTTCAGGAGAGGTATATATTGTTCAGGTACTCAGCTAAATAAAGGCTCCCCAATGCATGAACTAGATCGATTACAACAAATTGCTGAAAATATGAAAACTGAACAATTAAGTCACAAAGAGTTAATTGCTCAACGTACTCACATCAACGTTTCTGACGAAGAGATTGATGGTATGGATAGACTAATCTATAACCATTCTCTCAATAAAAAAGGATTTCGTGAGTTTACAAAACTCGCTCCTATTACATTTCAAAATCGAATCCGAAAGGCAATTGATGAGGGCGTGATACCGGAGCCGATCTACCAAAATAAACAGCACTTATTTACGCGCATGCATATCCACACATTAATGGATCATTGGGGAATGCAAAAATATAGCGATAAGTACAAACCAAGATCAGTTGCTGTAGAGAACCAAAAAGGTGGTACTGGTAAATCTTCAACTGCTGCAATACTAGCTACAGCATCAGCTTTAGACCTCAATATGAATGCCAAAGTACTGTTGATAGATCTGGACTCTCAAGGAACGCTAGGACAAAGCATGATTTCTACTAATGTAGAAGACGAAGCTATCTATCTCACAGCGGTTGATATTGCGTTGGGAAAAATGGAACGGACAGGCGACTACGCCAGCCTAGTTGAAGCAGGTTACACTGATCGCGAAATAATTTTGAATGCACCTTTCAGCACACATCTACCAAACCTCGATGTTATGCCAGCATTTAATACAGATGAACGCTTCCATGATCTATTCTGGCAAGCTCAAAGTAACGAAGATAAAACTAAGCTTATCAGCCGTTTTGCGCATGAAGTTATTCCGGTACTCAAAGAGAAGTACGATTTAATTTTTATTGATACACCACCGCAAGAATCACCATTAATCTGGATGGTTAATGAAGCGTTAGATTGTTTGTTGGTGCCTATTTCCCCGCGCGAATACGACTTTGCAGCGACAACCAACTATTTAATGACCACGCATGCTCGTTTCGAAGGATTACCTTCTAAAGGTGAGAACCTACTTTGGACACGCGTGCTTATCGTTAACCATGATGAAAAAAGTCCGTCCGAGTTAGACGTAATCGACAAATTAAGTCGTACAGTTCAGGACCGTTTACTATCGACCTATATTGTGCATTCTGAGCTAATTGCTACTGCAGCAGAGCTTAACCGAACCGCCTTAGATGTGGCTAAATCAGAGAAACGCGTAGCGCCTAAAAAACATGATGAAGCAATGACATCAATTAACTCTGTTTATAAACAATTCATTCGCGAAATAACCTCAATCTCAGTAAAAGGGAAATAGTATGACTAACAGCTGGGATCGAAAGGTCAGCAAAAAACAATTATTGGGTAAGTCTAGTTTAGGTCATGTTTCGCAAGGCAATAAATTATCGACACAAAACGTAAACAAGACAAAAAACTATAACTTTGAGGGTGGTGTTGTTTCAGCATCACACCGAATTATTCACGCGACAGACGTACAATTTAAGACCGATATTCATCCTTTAAACCCTCGCAACCAAAGGGCCTTGAATGTTACATCAGTAGCGGAAACACTAGCATCGATCAAGGCCAACGGTATTGATACTGATTGTATTGGTATATGGTCAGATGATAATAAAGAAATTTTGGTCATTGAGGGTAGTGTTCGTCGTTTTTGTGCTATCGAAACCAATAATGATTACCCAATTTGGGTTCTTCCAGCTGGTAGTGCTAGCAACAACGACATTCGTCGTTTGATTAGCGATGCAGATAGTAAGAAGCCTCATTCACTCAGAGAAAAAGGGGCATCTTATATTAAAGAAGCATTGGAGCTAGACAAGGAGGCTGAGAGCTTAACAATTGATGAACTGGCTAAACTTATTGGGATAGGGCGTGAGACTGTTAGAAAGGCAATGCAGGCGTACAAGCTGAACTCTCTTTTATTAGAAGCGATCCCAGATTACGAGGGGGTTTCAAATAGCATTTATCCTGAATTAGCTAAGGTTGAAAAGGCTATTGATAAAACGCAGTTGGATATGCATGTCTTTGTGAAGCAAGTAAAAGATAACGCTGGCTATCAACAAGCTTTAGAGATCGAATCAATTGGCGAAGCTCAAAAAAGGGTACTTGATATTATTCAAGCACTGAGCAAAAAAACGAGCAGCAAAACTCCAGTTAAAAAAGCAGAAACCATTGAACTTGCATCTTACTCAGATCGCTTTAAGTCAGCAATATTGAAAGTTTCTCCGAATGGTCGTAAGCACACCTTTGAGTTTAGTCGGATTGAGAAATCCGTTGTTGATGAAATTGAGAATTTCATACGTGAAAAACTTAAATCATAGCGATTAAATTCCCTACCTAAACCATGGCACCTGTCATGGTTTTTTTTAATTTTTGTGCCAAAGGCCGTTGTTTATTTAACTTACTGTTTCTAAAGCCATATCCAAAATTATTTAACCAAAAACAATGGGGTTGTTTTCCTCATCATATATTTTTGCAAGAAGGTCGATTCAACACATGATCTGAGGGAGATCTTTAAGTTTTGTCGTATATTGAGGCGATAAAAATTGACGACTCATCTGCCAATATTGTGTTGTACCTTGAGCGGCTAGAAAACGGCATCACGGCCAAATTTAGTACTGACAGCATCCAAAGCTTGCATCAGTGCTGGATTTTCAGGGGACATACAACCCAAATTTACGAGTTGTGGCCAGGTCTAATTTTTTGCTGAAACTACCTCTATTGATACCTAAAATCCTTGCTGACTTTGACTGATTACCGCGAGTATGAGTTATCAAACCATGTCGGTTCCAATTCTGCTCGAATAAGATTTTTTAAGTGGTCTTTGTTGATGGGTGTTAGTTAGTCATTCATAAAGGCTGGGGATCGTTAAGAGACGTAATAATTCTGCCAAATTTATCATGAAACCACCTTAAAATCTGCCAGCAACGAAAATTGATGTTATTCATGCTGTGACTTGGAGTCGCTTAAGGATCTGGTTCATGTAGAGTTTAGCTAAAACGGTTTATGTGGTTCTGTCGCAAACTTTGAGCCTTTAAGTTAAGATTTGCTTAATTTCTATCCATGAGACTGATTCTTAATGTTTAAAGGTTGCCACTTCCCCTCTGAAGTTATTCTCGAAACCGTACGTTATTACCTCGCCTATAAACTCAGTTATCGTGAAATTGAAGAGATTCAATTAGAGCGCGGTGTCGTTGTAGATCACGCCACGATTAATCGTTGGGTTATCAAATTTACGCCAATATTAGAGCACAAAGCGAGGTGTAGAAAGAAGCCCGTGTCTGACTCGTGGCGAATGGATGAAACCTACATCAAAGTAAAAGGCCAGTGGGTCTACTACTACCGAGCCGTCGATAAATTTGGGAAAGTAATCGATTATTATCTTAGCCCTAACCGTGATGAAGCTGCCGCTAAAGCCTTTCTGAATAAGGCGATTGCACAAAATGGTTTACCAAGGAAAGTCGTCATAGACGGAAGTAAGAGTAACTATGCGGCCATTGATTCGATGAATGTACAGCTCTGGTTGACGGGGTATTTTATGCTCTCCTTGGTAGAGATTTTGGACATTAAATATCTGAACAATATCGTTGAGCAGAGTCACCGTTGGTTGAAGCAAAAAACACGTCAAGCGCTGGGTTGGAAGTCAACGGAAGGAGCCTTGGCCAGTTTGCATGGTCGAGAAGTGTGGACGATGTTAAAACAAGAGTAGATAGATATTGAAGGGCAGACGGCCTTTGAGCGATTCTACGCACTCGCAGTATAATTGTATCTGTAGGGTTGGTCTGCCACGCCTCTAATTAGATTTGCGACAGAACCGTTTTAGCTCGTCTATTAGTTTTTCGAAGATACTTCTCTGACCTCTTCCTGCCCTAAGCAGCTACGCTGTCACAGGCGAGAGTTCTTATATTGCCATAAGAACAACTATGTATCGCTAATACGAATGAATCGGCGATACATCTTAAACTGCAGTAGTTGATTTTCTCGTTTTTACTACAACATTAAGGTTTCCTAACGTATTGCCCCAAAAAGAACCGATGCTAACTCCTGATAAAACACAGAAAACTGTGATAAAAGAAGCAGAGCTCACGATTTGGGGATCAACTGCAATAAAAGCAGAAAATACATAATGTGAAATAAAAGCAAAGAGTATCAGTAATAGAGAAATGGGTTGTCCCGGTAGTGTTAACATCATCGTATTGGGGTTATATTTAGCCTGACTAATGAAGACTCTATTAACTAATAGAAGACCTAATACTCCTACCACAAGAGAAGCGACAACTATGGTTAAGGTTAAGCTAGTCAACGGTACAGTTGTTGTGATGCCATAAATACCCCATATAAAGAAAAGCATAGGTATAATCAATAATCTTCCAACAGACACTTCCCTTGGTCTTAATGATGTAATCCCGCGACGGACTAAATAGGCAAAAAGAAACCATACCCAAACAGGTGTATTCCTAACTATTTCAATAAACATCTTTTAATCTCTTTTACAGGCGAAATCTTTACTTAAACTACATATCTAACGAAATAATAAGCTCTCTAACTTCGGCATTATTTAGGAAAAGTGTGTATTTTTTTGCTTCAACACAACCTAAAATTACCACTATAGCTCTAGTGCGTGTTTTAGGATCGCTCCACCAGTTAAACAAGGTGCTACGGCCAAAGCCACTCATTGCGACAACATCGCTTATTTTAATGTGTTTCTTCTTAGTAAACTCATTAAGTGTCATATTTGCAAGTCCTAAAAATAGACCTTAATAGGGAAATAAGTCTACATATTAGACTTTAAGTGGTCAAGCAAAGTTAGTCATGACTTTAGAGTTTTTCCAATACAATTGTTCTGATTCATTGGGCTGTTTTTGCCCAACCCCCGAAATGGGGTTGTAAGCCGGAACCCGCCAAAATTTTGCTAAATCATTTCATATAGGGGGTCTACGCCGGAACCGCCAAAATTTCCGACATAGGATTGTAAGAATGTGAGTCATTTGATTGGTATGGGAATTAAGTTTTTCTATCTACCTATACACTCTAATATCATTGATATGAAGGGCGAAAGGACAAGGATTTTAAGTATTTATTCAGTTGCTTGATACTATCAAGCTTTTCTATTCGTTTTTGGAGTGCCGCAATCGAATTTTCAGCCATAACAATATGGGTCTGTCACGCCTCTAACTATATTTGCGACAGAACCTGCTAGAAGGGAGGTGCGTCCATCACATCAAAGCCTAATCCCTCCCTAAATTAGTTTCCTTAATTAAATCCTAAGTTTTCATGTCTAGCTTCATGTGTAGAAACTGGTCAGTAAGAAAATATTCTCACTCGACTTCAGGAATACCTTAACCAGCGAGGTAAATATTGTGGAAAATAACAATCCTGTATTTGAAACTATTTCAATGCAATCGTCGATTTCCCCCGAGGCGATAGCGGTTATCTACAAAGACAAGTCGCTGACCTATTCTGATCTTGAGCTGCAATCAAACCAATTAGCGAGCTACTTAGTTAATCAATATCCTGATGGCGATAAAGGCAAAGTGGCGGTTTATCTTGAGCCTAGCCTGATGTTGCCTGTGGTGATACTGGGGGTGATGAAAGCTGGGTTCAGTTATGTGCCTCTCTCTTCGTTCCAGCCGACAAAACGCATTCAGCAAATCTTGGATGATTCCGATGCATTCGTCATCATCACCGATGAGCTACTGAGCAAAAAACCGAGCATGGCTGAGTGCGATACAGAGAAACTTAATGTTGCAGCGCTTGATCTAGCTGGCACTCTACACTGCCAATCATTGCCGAAGGTAAGCCATTCTGATTTGGCTTATACCCTTTACACATCAGGCTCGACGGGTGTGCCAAAAGGGGTAGAAGTTGAACATGGTAGCATGGCGTATTATCTCGATTGGTTTAATCACGATTTATGGCCTGAAACTCAGACAACTCTTCCGCTCACCTCCTCTCTAAGCTTTGCGGCTGCGGTGACTCAATTGTTTGCTCCATTGCTACGTGGCGACACCCTTCATATTCTTTCTGAAGGTACTTTGAATAACCCGCAACGACTCTTTGATTGGTTTCAGAACCGAACTAACACGGCGATCTACTGTGTCCCTACAATATGGAATGAGTTACTGAATTACCGCTGCTTAGTCGATAGCGAGCTGTCACTGCCTGAAACCGTTTTTCTATCCGGAGAACCTATCGGTGAAGACATTAAGCAACGTACGTTCGACAGCATCGAGAATGTGCGTTTGTTTAACCTATATGGCCCGACTGAAACAGTAGCAAACTGTGCGTTTACTGAGTTAGAGCAAGACCAGCCCGTGACTATAGGCAAAGCGTTGTCGGGAAGTGAGTTGTTTCTGCTCGATGAAAAGGGCGCATTAGTGACAGACGGCAGTGTGGGTGAAATCTGCATATGCGGCCCGGGCGTGGCTCGCGGATACAGTCATCGACCTGAATTGAGCGCAGAGCGTTTCTTCTCTCATCGCGGCCATAGCGCACATCGCACCGGAGATTTAGGTCAGTTCAACGCAAACGGAGACATGGTGTGCCTTGGTCGCAAAGATCGTCAGGTGAAAATTCACGGTGTGCGAGTTGAGTTAGGCGAAATAGAAGCCAATCTTCGTCAGTATAGTGAAGTAGCCGACGCTGCGGTGAAAATGGTCAATGGTGGGCTGGTGGCTTACTTGCTGACGGACAAAAAACCAAGTGCTTGGGATCTACGTGCTTTCCTTAGCGAGCGCTGCCCGAGCGCGATGATGCCCGCTCAATTTGTTTACCTTGAAAGTTTTCCAAAACTACCGAATGGAAAACTCGATAGCGCTCGTCTGCCCGAGCCAGCGCCAGTAAGGCCAAAACTGAATTATGATTGCAGCGTACCCACTAATGACCTTGAACAGGACCTTGTGGACATCTGGCAAGAAGTGCTCGGTTTTAGTGGCCTAGGCGTTGATGATGACTTCTTTGACTTAGGCGGGAACTCCTTGCAGGCGATGCGTGCCAGAACCCTGATTCGACGCCGCCTCTACAGCGAGATAGATTTCAAGCTCTTTTTCAGCAATGCGACGCCGCGTAAATTGGCTGCAGTCGTACCTTATTACTTAGCGGATGACTTGGATGACGCGACATCCACTCCAAATAAGAAGAATCAAGAAGCGCAATTCGAACCGCTCACATCGCAACAGGCTTACTTCCTGACGTTAGAACAAACAAGCGCTAACCCGAGAGCCTACCAGCCTGCGTTTTGTATTTACCTTGAAGGAAAGGCAAGTTCGGAGAGTGTGGAATGGTGCCTCAATCGGGTGTTGGCCAGCAACCCAATCCTGACTACTCAATTCGATCTCGATAACTTTACCGCTAAAGAAGGTGGCTATGATGCGAGAAAAGTAGAGATTCCGCACCGCAAGATTGAGCATGTGTCGGGCAAACTCAGTGAAATGTCGTATTGTGATTTGCTGGATATCGCAGACATGCCGGATATCTATATTGACAGAGAACCACCGATTCGCCTGGCATTATTGAGCAAAAATGACGATGAACATGTGGTCGTTGTACGTGTCCACCACGCTGTGTTTGACCATGATTCCATTGGCATATTCTTTGAGCAATTTGTTCAGGCTTACCGCGCTTATATGGCAGGAGATTTTGGTTTTGCGCAGCATCACCAACACTACTTGAGCTTGAAACAGCATCGCGGTGCGATGGTGGATGAAGAAAGCCAGATGCAATTTTGGTTGTCGACATTGAATCGCTATCTGACAAAAGGTGCAGACAGTTCGTTGTACCCAAAAGCGGATTACCCATCACCACAAGGCTACGCTGTGGAACTTTCCCAGCCTCTCAGCCAAGCGATAAAAGACTTTGCCCACGCACACAATACAACGACTTATGTCGTGTTACTCACGCTGTTTAATCTAGTGTTAAACCACGAAACTCGTTATCACAACATAACGATTGGCTTGCCTGTCTCCAATCGAGCCCTTTGTCAGCACGATGGTCAGCTCGGCTGTTTCGTCAACATGGTCACCTACCATGAGCAGGTTGATCAAGTAGATAGCGTTGTGGGCTTGATTGAAGCCAGCAGCAAAGCGATCTACTCATTGATAGAAAATCAGTCCGTATCCTATCTAGAACTTGCTGATGAAATGCGAAGTAAAGGCTGGCTCGAGAAACTGCGTTTCCCTGTCACGTTTAATTATCTTTCTACGATGCCGGAAGCTACAGAGGTGCAAGGCTGTCACATGAAAGTTCAACACATCGCTGAGCAATCTGCTCGATGTGACTTGACCTTAACTGTCGACGACAGCGAGCAGTTGACCCTCAATTTTGACTATGAAAGTACGGCGTTTACCAAGCAGCAGATCACCTTGCTGGTAGAACAATACTTGGCTCTGATTTCAGACACATTATCTCTATAATGCAGAGTATCTCCGGCTCGCAGGGAGCCGGAGATGAATAACGATTGAATATGGGGAGATGAATACAATGTCAAAATTGATCCACCGTCAGTTTACTCATCAGTGTACCAAAACACCGGATAATATCGCTCTGCGAAGTGACAGCGAAAACATCACATACCGTCAACTGGAATTGCGTGCCAATAATATTGCTCAGTCATTAATCCGTTCTGGCATTAAATCAGGCGATGTCGTCGGCATCTACATGAATCGCTGTAATAACCTCGTTGCGACCATATTGGGTATATTGAAATCAGGGTCTTGTTACTTGCCGCTCGATCCTTATTACCCCAGCGATCGCCTTACTTATATGGCAGAGCACTCGGAAGCCAAACTGGTGATCACTGACAATTTGAATGGCATGGATTGGCTTAGCAATGATCTTCCAACGTTGGATGTGAGTAGCATCGACTTTTCCAGCGCGACAACCCCAGACTTACCACAGATAGACGAACAGAGCTTGTGTTACATCATGTACACTTCGGGCTCAACCGGTAAGCCTAAGGGCGTGATGATCACGCATCATACGGTGGTGAATTACCTCAACTGGATGCAAGATGCTTTTCAACTGACGACAAACAGCCGGGTACTGAATCAGACTACATTCAGCTTTGATATTTCAGTCTGGGAAATGTTCTGGCCTCTGATGACTGGAGCAAGCTGCGCACTGATTGCTGAAGATGCTAAGTATGACCCCGTGCTGTTGGCTGACTTCGTTGAGCAGCATCAGATCACTGTTGCCCAGTTTGTGCCAACCGCACTACGTATCATTGTTGATGCGGATGTACTGAAACAATGTACCTCTCTAGAGCATATATTCTCTGGTGGAGAAGCGCTGCCGCAACGCTTGGTGGATGACTTGTCTGTGCAGTATCCGGGTCATATCCACAACCTCTACGGGCCGACAGAGGCCACCATTTTTGCCTGTCACTGGTACTGTCAGCCACAGTGCGTAGAAAAAGTTGTGCCGATTGGCCGTCCGATTCCGCACGCAGAAGTGCTTGTCCTTGATGAAGCCCTACAGCCTGTAAAGCAAGGGCTGTGCGGTGAACTGTATTTAGCCGGAGATATTCTGGCGAAAGGTTACCTAAAACGTCCCGACCTTACTCAAGAGTGCTTTGTAGATCATCCCCTGAGTGGAGAAAAAATGTATCGCACAGGCGATTTGGTGAGTATCAGAGAAGATGGTGCGTTACTGTTCCATGGCCGAACCGATTCACAAATCAAACTGCGCGGTCACCGAATTGAGCTGGCCGAAATTGAAGCTCAGCTACAAGCGATGCCCAGCATTTCTCACGCTGCAGTGATTGTGGATAGCAGCGATGATAGTAAGGCGTCTTATCTGACCGCTTTCTATGTGCCATCTCAGCAGTCCAACGTTGATGTGCAAGTGATCAAAGAACAACTGGCAAAAGTATTGCCTTACTACATGCAACCCTCCCGATATTACTCCGTTGATAGCCTACCCACGCTCCCTAATGGGAAAGTCAGCAAGTCAGCTTTAAACGCTCACTAACAAGAAGGTTCTAGCACTATGTCGAATAACAAACCAAATATGACACCTGAAATTGAAAACCGTGTTCTCTCAATCTGGCAATCGGTTTTAGAGGTTAAAAAAATTGCCCGAAATGAGAACTTCTTTGATGCAGGAGGCAACTCATTATTAATGAGTAAAGTACACAGGGAAATAAAAAAACAGCTTGGAATTCCGATTAATATTATCGAGCTATTTCAATGTCCTACAGTGGATTCGCTAAGTAAGAATATATCTAAAAAATACCCTCAGGTGTTATTAGAAAAGTCGAATTAAAACTTCGCTAAATAGTTTTACCTAGAAGACAAATTCATTTTATTCGCTGATTGAAACACTCCTTTCTTTTCAAAGGAGAGAGGCCGTTTTTCCCGAAATAAGTACAAATAAATACGACATACAACCCGTGAGGTAGCATATGAAAGACCAAGCAACACTGCGCGATAAAGATATAGCTATTATTGGCATGTCAGGCCGATTCCCTGGTGCAGAAGACATCACGACGTTCTGGACGAACCTCACTGAAGGGCTGGAAACCATCACAACATTTAGCGAACAAGAGCTTCGCGAGTCGGGTGTCGATGAAGAATTGATTGCCTCACCCAACTACATTCCTCGCCGAGGTATTCTCGGCAACGCGCAACATTTCGATGCGCACTTCTTTGATATTACTCCTCGTGACGCGGAAATCATGGATCCTCAACACCGTGCGTTTCTAGAAAGCAGTTGGCATGCTTTTGAAGATGCGGGGTACGTGCCTTCGAGTTATCCGGGCAAAGTGGGTGTTTTTGGCGGTACAGGCACAGCGTGGCATTTGAACAAAGTCCATTCCCATCCGGGTGTCAGCCAGTTTGCCAGTGGCGCATCCGTTGTGACCAATAACGATAAAGACTATGTCACAACGCGAGTCTCCTACAAGCTGGACTTAAAAGGGCCAAGTGTGAATGTGCAGACGGCCTGTTCAACTGCAATGGTGGCCGTGGTGATGGGAATTAACAGCTTGTTAAGCCGTGAAAGTGACCTCGTAGTTGCTGGTGGTGTATCCATCGATACACCGGAGCGCCGCGGCTACAAATACATGCAAGGCGGTATGGAGTCAGCGAATGGACGCTGTTACGCGTTTGATTCTCGTGCTAATGGCACGGTGTTTAGCCGCGGTGTTGGTGCTGTGCTGCTCAAACGTGTTAAAGACGCAGTCAAAGATGGCGACCACATCTACGCAGTGATCAAAGGTGGGGCAATCAACAATGATGGCAGCCTCAAAGCTGGATTCACGGCTCCGGGTATTGAAGGGCAGGTTGAAGTCGCAAAGCAGGCGATTTCCAACGCTGATATTGATGTCGAAAACATCCGCTTTGTTGAAGCGCATGGCACAGCGACAGCGTTGGGCGACCCAATTGAATTTTCGTCATTGTCGCAAACCTTCCGCCACTTCACGGATAAAGAGCAGTTCTGCCGTTTAGGTTCGGTTAAAACTAACATCGGCCATACTGATGCTGCCTCGGGTGTTGCCAGTCTGATTAAAGCCTCAATGGCATTGGAATCTGGACAGCTTCCAGCTTCGCTGCATTATGCTGAGCCAAATCCAAACATTGAGTTTGAAACTAGCCCGTTTGTGATGAACACCGAGCTGACAGCGTTTAAACAGCAGGACAAGCCAAACAATGCGTTGGTTAACGCCTTTGGTGTCGGAGGTACCAATGCTTGTGTGATTCTCGAAACGGCGCCAGAGACTCAACCGGGTGATGCACACAACTCACCACTCATGATTCCGTTCTCAGCCCGCACTTGTAAAACATTGAATGAGATGAAACAGCGTCTGGCGAGTTACCTGACCGATAACCCAGATGCAGATGTTGCGGACGTGGCGTACACCATGCAGGTGGGCCGCAAACAGTTTGAATTTTTCACCTCGGTGATTGGCAATGATCGTCAAGCCATCATTGAAGCGCTGGCTAAGCCTTCTCAGATTGTGTCTGGAAGCAAATCAAAGCGACCAATGGTGTTTATGTTCCCGGGGCAGGGCAACCAATATCCGAATATGTCTCGCGATCTCTACCAGACGTATCCGGTGTTTAAGCAGGAGATGGATCAGTGCTGCGAGTTTCTGATGCCAATTCTAGAACAGGATCTGCGTGAGATTATCTTCCCACAAGATGATCAAACCGCGGCTCGTATCAACGAAACTCAATTCACTCAGCCTGCGTTGTTCGTTGTTGAGTACAGCCTTGCTCAGCTTTGGATGTCATGGGGCATTCAGCCAGATGTGATGATTGGTCACAGTGTCGGTGAGTACGTGGCGGCTTGCTTATCGGGCGTGTTCTCGCTGGGAGATGCGCTCAAAGCTGTTGCGATTCGTGGCAAGCTGGTTCAGGCTCTGCCAGCGGGCGCAATGCTAGCGGTTCTGATGGAAGAAGCTGAACTTACTGAGCGCTTATCAAACAGTGAACTGGATATCGCGGCGGTCAATTACCCAGAGCTCTGTGTGGTGGCGGGTGAGCTTGAAGCGATAAAAGCATTCCAATATGAGCTGGAAGAAGAAGGCATCTTCTGCAAGCACTTGGATACGTCTCACGGTTTCCACTCAAGCATGATGGATCCTATGTTGCCAGCGTTCAAAGACGTGATCGATGGTATTGAACTGAATGCGCCGCAGATTCCGTTCGTCTCTTCGGTAAATGGTGAATGGATCAGCGATGAGTTAGCACAAGATAGCGACTACTGGGTGTGCCACGTCAGAAATCCTGTGCTGTTCTCGCATGCATTCAAAACCTTGATGGCCGATCATCAGGATGGTTTTGTGGCTTTAGAAGTGGGGCCGGGCCGTTCTCTGGAGTCTGCGGCTAAGCAACACTTCCGTGAAGAAGATGGTTCGAATGCCGATATCTTCTCCTCTTTACCTACGGCCAAAGAAGTAGAGATTTCCGGTGAGTATTTCATCTCAATGCTTGGTGCTTTATGGGCGCACGGCGTCGAGATTGACTGGTCATCTTACTATGGTGATGAGCGCCGACGTCGCCTGCCTTTGCCGGGCTACCCGTTCGAGCGAAATGAATTCAAACTGCCTGAGCTGAAAACAGGTAATGCTGAAAGCCTATCAAGCAGCAGTGCGGAAGCCAGTTTAAAACGCAAGAAAACCGATGTTGGTGACTGGTTCTATATGCCAGCGTGGAAGCGAACCATTCCTGCTGACTTCATGCCGAGCAAACAAACTCAAGATGAAAATGATTGTTGGGTGGTTTTAGCTGACGAGTATGGTATCGCTGATCGGTTGCATGCTCAGCTTCTGGCATCAGGCCAACAAGTGGTGACTGTGTTCAAAGGCGTCTGCTATCAGGAGAATGTCGTCACCAGTGACAGCGCGAAGAGTTTTGTCATTGACCCTGCCTCTCGTGAAGATTACATCCGAGTGCTTAAGGCAATCAAAGCTCAAGAGATGAATCCGGTTCGTATTGTTGATCTGTGGAACCTCTCTCCTGAGCAAGGTGATATCGACCTTGAACTGTGCCGTGAACACCAGTTGGACTCCTTCTACAGTCCGTTGTATCTGCAACAGGCGCTGGTGAATGAGAACTTGTTGGATAATCTTCATCTGTTGTTGGTGACTAATAATATCTTCAGTGTCTCTGGGGAGCGAGTTTGCGCACCGGAGAAAGCACTGTTAGTCGGGCCTGCGCGTGTATTCTATCACGAGTACCCTGATGTTCAGTGTCATTTAGTCGATATCGACTGGCCTGCGGACTTAGCGAATGAATCCGGCCACTGGACGGCAGAGCAAGCAGCATGCTGCCTGATTGCAGAGAGTAGTATTAGCACAGACGGCCAACTGGTGGCGTATCGAGGGGGGTGCCGCTGGGAGGAAGATTATCAGGCGGTTAACTTAAAACAGCAAGAACCAGGTTTACCGGCGCAATTCAAAGATGATGGCGTTTACCTCATCACTGGTGGATTGGGTGGCCTTGGCATGCTGGTAGCCGGTCACATCTCGGAAATGAGTAATGCGACGCTTGTTCTGATTTATCGCAGTCGTCTGCCTGAACGCGAGCAATGGAATGACTGGATTCAGAATCACCCAGTCGATAACCCAATGAGTGAAAAACTGGCGGGCATCCTGCGTCTTGAGGAGCAAGGTAACACCATTGATTTAGTCAATGTGGACATCTGTGATTATGTGGCTATATCGGAAGTGTTTGAACGCTATGATCGCTTTGATGGCATTTTCCACACGGCTGGTATTGCGGGTGGTGGCATCATTCCGCTTAAGTCAGATGAAGATTGTGCCAGCGTTCTGGAGCCGAAAATCCTCGGCAGCCTGATTCTCGATGATCTGACTAGAGACAGCCAGCCTGATTTCATGGTGCTGTTCTCTTCCATCAGCTCGATTGTCGGTGATGAAGCTCGAATTGATTACTGTTCCGGTAATGCCTTTATGGATGTGTTTGCCAGCTACCGCAATCAGAATCGAAACGGTCGCACTATTGCAATCAACTGGGGCAAATGGGGTGATGTCGGCATGGCAGTTCAGTGGGCTCGTGAGTTGGATGAGAAAAACAAAGCCAACGAAGCGCCCCTTGAACAAACAGGACTGCTTACGCTGCTCGACCGTAAAGGTATGGAAGAAGAATATCGAGTCAATCTGGATGTGCAGAGTGACTGGGTACTCAACGAGCATAGCTTGTCGAATCAACCGACCTTGGTTGGTACCACCATACTGTCGATGCTGCATACTCTGATGAATCACTTCAAGCCTCAGGAAGCGCTTCAGGTTAAGAACTTGCTGTTGACCAAGCCGGCCATTTACCACAACGCATGGCCACGTGAAATGCGTCTGTATGTACGCAGTGAAGGCGCTGGCTACAGCTTCAGCCTTCGCAGCCGTGGCATCCGTGACATCGAATGGGACGAACATGCGCTGGGCAACCTTGGCCGTGGTGTTGAGAGTAAGGAGAGCCTTGCGGCTGTAGATTCACTTGAAGCGATTCAGTCTCGCTGCATTAACAAACTGCCTGATGACTTAACCGGCAAAGATTACGCCAATGCCGTAACGGGTGAAACCTTCCTGTCGCTCAGTGAGCGTTGGAATGGTCCTAAGTGTGCATGGCAAGGTGAGGATGAGTGGCTGATTCATAAAGATCTCGATGCTCAGTTCCAGAGTGATTTTGAACAGTATCCGTATCACCCAGCACTGATTGATTCGGTATCCATTCGCTGTATCAACCTGATCACGACAGACAACTACCTGCCAATCAGCTACGGCAAGATCAGCTATCTAGCGCCGCTTGACGGAGATTGCTACGCGCACATCAAACTCAAACAGCCTTACCAGGCGGAAGACAGCACCATCATCTTGGATGTGGTCTTCCTATCCGCTGATAGCAAGCCGTTGATGGTTTTGGAGAACTACACGCTAGTACGTATGAAAGCTGAGAATCAGGTTGCTGCTTCTGCGCCAGCGTCTGCTGTAGCTCAGGTTACCGTCGATGTCTCCGACAAGGACATTCTGTTCTACGAAGGTCTGGATGCACTGAAGCGACAGCTTGCACACCTAGAGTTTGAGCAACTCGTCGTGGTGACCAGTGATCTGGGTCAGCTTATCTATGAAGCGATTCCTGAACAGGAAGATGAACAGCTGGCAGAGCTGGAAGCGGAAGTCAGCCAAGGGCACGCCCGTCCAGAACTCTCTGTTGAGTATGTGGCACCTGAAAACGATATCGAAAAAGAGATCATTGCAGTCTGGCAGTCGATTCTAGGCATTTCAGGTATTGGTGTTGATGACAATTTCGTCGAGCTTGGCGGTAACTCACTGTTGGCGGTGCAAATTGTGTCAAAAGTGTCTGCCAAGTTTGAAGTCGATATTCGAGTGGATCTCTTCTATCAGGATCAAACCGTAAGAGGGCTGTCCGGCCAGATCATCGAAGCGTTTGAATCTGTTCTTCAGAGTGAATAGCGCTCATCTCCCGGGCATTAGCCCGGGAAGTTCATCACCTACAGGCTGCCGCAACGGCGGCCAAATCTTCCAAATGGTAAAAGGGCATGGCTATGACAACTAAAACGAATCAGATTTTGAACTCAATGGGACTCGAAGAGCTGAAAAGGCTCGCCAGAGAGAAAAAACAGAAAAAGGCGCAGCTCATGGAAGAGAGCCGCTCTTCAACAACGGAACCAAAACGCAGAATATTCCCTCTCACCAATGCGCAAAAGAGCATTTGGACACTGGAGCAGTTCCTCGAAGACAATAAAGCCTATAACACCCCATTGGCGATCACCTGTCACATTGATCACGAGTTCGAGCCAGACAGAGTCGAACGCGCTCTGACGAAAGTGGTCAATAATCACGACATATTCCGCACCACGATCCGAGTGGTCGATGGCGAGCCTTGCCAGTGCATTGACAACCAGCCCAGTTTTGATTTTGGTTTTGATGATATAACTGCCATGCCAGAAGCGGATAAAAATCAGTGGGTCATGCGAGTCGCTCGTGAAGAAGGCAGAAAGAATTTTGACCTGACTAACGGACCACTGTTTCGCTGGCGAATGGCAAAAACTCAGCCGGGTGAATACATCATCATGCTGACCTTCCATCATATTATTTCAGATGGTTG
Organism: Vibrio sp. 10N.222.47.A9; assembly: GCF_963872585.1. NCBI lineage: Bacteria > Pseudomonadati > Pseudomonadota > Gammaproteobacteria > Vibrionales > Vibrionaceae > Vibrio > Vibrio sp. 10N.222.47.A9. The sequence continues at coordinate 28,045 of NZ_CAWNBB010000058.1, forward strand.
GACTACCAGCTTGTGCCTCAAAGAATTCATTAGCACCTATTTTGGCCAGACGATAGATCATGCAGCGCAATTTACCGATTACGCCTTAAAGGAAAGCCGCTGGCTTGAAGACGGTGAGTACGAACAGGGGCTGAATTACTGGCGCGATAAGCTCAGTGGCGTTCAAGGTATGCTGGAACTGGCAATCGATCACCCTCGCCCGGATACGCTCAATTTTGAGGGAAGTTATGTCAGCCATCCACTTGATGCTGACTTCTGTCATCGACTTCAGTCTTGCGCAGCAAAACAGGGGGCAACTACCTTTCACCTGATGCTGGCAGCCTACCAGTTACTCCTACATAAATACAGCAGTCAGAACGATATTGTAATTGGTGTGCCTTTTGCCAATCGTAGTGACTCCCAGACTCAGGAAATGATGGGGCTGTTCATGAACACGCTACCATTGCGCTTTAATCTCAATGATGATTTGCCTCTTTCGGCTGTGATAGAAGCAGCGAAAACCGAGAGCAAAGAGGCGATTGCCTATCAGAACGTGCCGTTTAATCGCATTCTCGATGTTGTCGACTATTCGCGAGATGCACGTGTTAACCCGCTTTATCAGGCTGTGCTGACTTATCAGGTTTATCCGCACTCGCGAACCAATACCTTGTTTAGCTATTCGCCACTCAAAGTGGATTACGGTGTGTCTAAGTTGGATCTCAATCTATGGATTGAGGAAGACGGCGACGGTTTGTTGTGCACATTCAACTACAGTACAGCGCTGTTTGAACGCGCCACCGTGCAGCGAATGCTGCGTGATTTACACACCATATTGACGGCATTGGTTGAGCACCCACAGCAGTCGACTCAAGCCTTGTCATTGGTGATTGAAGATGAGCGCCAGTCTCTGCTTAAAACGTGTTTACCGACAGAGGTAAGTCAAACGTTGCCGGTTCATCACCAATTTGAGCAACAGGCGCTAGCTTGCCCTGAAGACGTGGCAGTGCGTTGTAAAGGCTGTACACTGAGTTATGCCGATCTCAATGAGCGTGCCAATCAGCTGGCAGCACAACTGGCCTCGCAAGGTATGAGTCACGGTGAGCCCGTCGCGATACTGATGGAAAAAAGTGAGCATAGTGTGGTAGCGATATTAGCCATCCTGAAAGCGGGTGGTTGCTACCTTCCTATCGACATCAATCTGCCGGAATCTAAAATCGGCTTCATCTTAAACGATGCTAAAGTTAAGCGTGTTTTACTCGTAGGTGAAGTACCCATTGCTTTAAAAGCACTGGCTACACAATCTTCACTAAATTGGGTAGACATTCTAAACACAGAAACGAGTAACACCTCACCAACACGCACTAATCCGCCAGATGATTTTGGCGATGGACCAGCGTACATCATTTATACCTCAGGCAGTACAGGGGCACCAAAGGGTGTGTGTGTTCACCATTCTCAACTCAGCCATTATTGCCGAGCGATTGCTCCAGTACTCAAACAAACTCACAGAGCACGCTATGGCTTAATGTCGTCCTTCTCAACAGATCTGGCTCATACCATGCTATTCCCAGCGTTGGTCGGGCAAGGCGAGTTGGAGATAGTGACCAATGGCCTGCTGGAAAGCCCTGAACAACTCGCCAATTATCTAAAAGATAAGCCTCTTGATTGTATGAAGATCACGCCGACACATTTGTCTGCGCTGTTGAATACCCCGAATGCGCAGCATCTGCTTCCAGAGCGCACACTGGTACTTGGCGGTGAGTGTTTACCTGTTTCTCTTATTGAGAAAGTCAAAGCGCTTAGACCAAGCTGCCAGATCGTTAATCACTATGGCCCAACTGAGTGCACGGTGGGCGTGACGACATTGACGATTCCCGAAAATATTGCGGATTTGGGTTATCAGGTTGCGCCTATTGGTCAGGCCCTCGACGGAAGTCATGTATTGGTTCTCGATGCTCACCAACAACTGCTTCCTGCGGGCGTACCCGGTGAAATTTGTATCGGTGGAGCACAGCTGGCTTCAGGGTACCTTGGCCTCGATGAGCAAACACAGCGTCACTTTCTTCCCCACCCGTACTTACCGGGTGAGCGTCTGTACCGTACTGGTGACAAAGGCCGCCTGTTAGCGGATGGCACCCTTGAATATCTTGGTCGCTTGGATCGTCAGGTCAAAGTACGTGGCTATCGAGTTGAGCTGGCCGAGATTGAGCAGGCTTTAGGTCAGATTGCTAATGTTGAGCGCTCTGCAGTAGTTCAGCAACAAACCGCTGACTCTAGCCGTTTGGTCGCTTATGTCGTTGCTGGTGAAGCTGGCGAGCAAGAAGGGATTAAGGCGGAGCTGAGACAGCAATTACCCGCTTACATGCAACCAGAAGTGTGGGTGTGGCTCGACGCTATGCCAATCACCGCAAGTGGAAAAGTCAATTATCAGGCGTTATCTGCGGCTAATCGGAATGCACAGACATCGGCTTCTGCCCTTCCGAACAATCAGATGCAAGCTCGTTTGCTGACGCTGTTTCAACAAGCCTTGAACACTCAACAGGTCGGTATTGATGACGAGTTTTTCAATCTTGGGGGAAACTCTATCAGTGCACTGAAACTGCTGATTGAAGTGAATAAAGCGTTCTCTATTACATTGACCCTAGGCCAGATACTGAAAAACAGCAGTGTCGCTCGACTTGGCAAACTGATTGAACAGGTATCCGATAACGCTGAATACGGTTCTTCGATTGTGATGCTCAATCAAGGTAACCCACAGCAGAAGCCGACCTTACTGCTGATTCACCCTGCGGGTGGCAATGTGCTTTGTTACGACGAATTAGTGAAGGGGCTGAGCAAAAAGTATCCAGTCTACGGTGTTCAGGTGGCTGATTTTCAGGGGCTAGCTGAGTACAACCGCCAAGTGTCGGCTTTAGCTGAGCACTACGTGAAGCAGCTCGGGGAATTAGCAGAGCGTCCAGAGTTGACCATCGGTGGTTGGTCACTGGGAGGCACCATCGCTTTTGAGATGGCGTGTCAGGTTCAGGCCTTGACCGGAAATCAGCCGAAGGTTTTGATTTTTGATCAACCTGCCCCTCAAGTGAACGTCGATAACAGCGCCAGTATGACTGAGCATGAGCGTCTTGCTTACTTTGCTCACAAGGTAGAGCTGTTTACCGGAACGTCTTTTGATACCTCGGGCTCGCAACTGGCCAAGATGTCACAAGCGGATAGAACACAGGTATTCCTGGCGGGCTTTCGTAAAGCGAATTTGGTTCCGGATAACATCAGCGCTGAGGACTTCCAGCATTTTCTCTCCATTCTTCAGGCTCACATGAATGCGACAGATGAATATCAGGGACAGCGATATTCTGGTCCTGTTGTCGTGGCGGAAGCAGAAGAGATCTTAACTGGCCGTACGCAATTGAAAGAATCTGGGCTGGGTTGGCAGGCATACAGCCAACAGCCGCTGACCGTATTACCTGCGAAGGGCGATCACATCTCCATGATGAACGCGCCTCACATTGGTGACTTGGCGAGTCGTCTACAGGAAGGGCTGCTTTGAGTACGATCGCACCTTCAAAACCAAAAAACGAAGTCGTCGTTTCAAAGAAGGAATGGTGGGCCATCATCGGCGGCCTCATCGGTGGCTTTATGGCAATTCTGGACATCCAGATCACTAACTCCTCGATGAAAGTCATTCAGGGGGCGCTGTCTGCGTCCCTGGATGACGCCTCTTGGCTGATGACGTCGTACTTTACGGCTGAGATTGTTGCGATCCCACTTTGTGGCTGGCTATCAAACGCGCTGGGAACAGGCCGTTACGCTTTATGGTGTATCGGCGGTTTTCTCGGCTCATCTTTGCTTTGTTCGATGGCGTGGAATCTGGATTCGATGATTGTCTTCCGCGCTTTGCAGGGCTTCTGTGGTGGCGCATTGATCCCGCTGTCTTTCCGTTTGATCATTGAAATCCTGCCGCTAGAAAAGCGCCCAATGGGAATGTCGTTATTCAGTATTATTGCCACATTCGCCCCAGCGATAGGTCCGGCGATCGGCGGTTGGCTCACTGAACACTTTTCATGGCATGCGATCTTTTACGTCAATGTTTTACCGTCAGTCGTGGCATGGGCACTGATTCAACGTTCAATGAAGCATCCCATCATTAACTGGCAAATCATTCGTCAGGGTGACTTTGTTGGCGTTGTGTCGGTGATGATGTTTCTCGGTACGCTGGAAGTCATTCTGGAAAAAGGCGGTGATGAAAATTGGTTCGATTCGCGTATGATTTGCGTACTGGCGGTGCTCTCTGCCATCAGCTTTGTCATTTTTATCTATGACCAGATCGTACATCGTAACCCGCTGATTAACATTCGCCTGTTTAAGGAATATCAGTATTCCTATGCTTTGCTCATCTTTGCCATGTTGGGCTCGGCTATCTACGGCACATTGTTTCTAGTGCCGTATTATCTGACGATGATTCATGATTACAACGCGACAGAAATTGGTCAGGTTGTTATCTGGATGGGACTGCCGCAGTTGGTGATTTTGCCGATGATTCCATTTCTCATCCGCCGCTATAACCCTAAGTATCTTATCTTCATCGGTTTCGTTGGTTTAGCCATCAGTGCGTTTATGGATTGCCACATGAATGCTGACTTTGCTGGCCCGCAGATGATTGCCTCGATGTTGGTTCGTGCGTTAGGCCAGCCGTTTATCATGGTGCCACTCTCCATGCTGGCGACCCAGAACATTAAAGCGGAGGATGCGGCCTCATCGGCAGTGTTAATCAATGTATTTCGCAGTCTGGGTGGCTCAATGGGTATCGCGGTACTGTCGACCTATTTCACTACTCGGATCGATTTTCACCTCGACTCCATCAAATCCACCTTACTGACAGGTAGTCAGCAATTTTATCACTATCTGGGTAAGGTAAAGAATTTACTGGTTAATCAGGGATTGCCGTCAGATAGCACCCATGTTCAACAAACTGCGGTGAGCATTCTTGGCGAAAGGATGGCAATTCAATCGCAAATCATGGCCTTTAACGACCTGTTTATGGTCATGGGGATCATGATGCTCTCCACGGCCATCATGGTATTGTGTTCAAACCGTGATTTCCAGCTTCAACTAAAAAAGAGAAAATAGCATGAGTGATAAAACATCAATGAGTATCTGGAGCTATCTGCTGTCTTCAGAAGCAAGAATGACCATCATAGTGCCCATTCTGATCTACAACCTGACATTCTGGGGAGTAGGAGCAGGAGCGGCGTTGATTGTCACCGCGTGTTACTCCGCATTACTGGAGTTGTTCAGCAAACGGAATGGTTCTCTGTCCATCATCGCTTTGATTTTGGTTTCGGGCACCATTCATTACCTTTACCTGCATGGTTACACCCTGTTTGGAATTGACCAAGAAAGTGTCTTTCTTTCGGTAGGAGGATCACTGTCCGTCATTGTCGTGTTCGGCTTCTACTCCATGATTGGCCGACCAGTGGTTCGTACTCAGGCGGAAAATGCGATCCCTCGTTTGATGCAGTTGCCTGTCTATGGATCGCCAAAATACGCCCAAGTATGGCGGGAGATTTCTCTGGTTTGGATTCTCGCTTACGCAGTGAAAGCGTTACTCGTGATTAAGTTCTCCAGTGATATGCCGGATTACGCTGACTACTTTGTTTTCATTGGAGCTTGGCCACTGACGCTAGCAATGATTGCTTTCAGTTTTTACTGGCCCGGCTTTCGTTGGTCATCGGAAGAAAACGCATAAATTTCCAGCAACTTGGCATCAATTTATTTGGTATCAAATTACAACACTATAAACTCAATGAGGTGCTTTATGAATCAAATAGTTAACCCATCAATTGTGCTTAATAATCACCCACAGGGTGCTACGACAACGGGCAATTTTCGTATCGCCAACCAGCCAATTGGTGAGTTAACGCCGAGTGAGTTTTTAATTGAAAACACTTGGTTTTCGATGGACCCATATACGCGACCTCGCCTCAATGAAAACACTGCGTATGTAGAGCCGATCAAACTAGGTGAGGTGATTCAGGGAGAAACCATTGGCAAGGTCGTCGAAAGTAACAGCCCTAAATATCAGGTAGGCGATAGGGTGTTCACTTTTTCAGGTTGGCAAAAATATTGTGTCGGTAACGATGCAGATTTCATGACCTATCGATTGCCGGATACGGAACTGTCGCCAACGATCTTTCTCAGTGTAGCTGGAACTCCCGGTCGAGCGGCGTACCTTGGATTGAATAAAATTGCCAAACCTAAAGCGGGTGAAACCATGGTGGTGTCAGGTGCGGTAGGTTCGGTTGCCGGTCAACTTGGCAAAATGGCGGGTTGCCGAGTAGTCGGTATCGCAGGCAGTGAAGAAAAATGTCATTATGTGGTCGATGAACTGGGTTTCGATGCCTGCGTCAATTATAAGTCTGACAATCTGGGCGAGGAGATTGAAGCCGCCTGTCCGAACGGCGTGGGCATCTACTTTGAAAATGTCGGCGGACGTATTTCTTCTTTAGTTGCACGCCATTTAAACGAAGGCGCCAGAGTGCCAATCTGTGGCAATGCAGCGTTATACAACAAAGGCAAAGATGTGGATGCCTCGACGCTATCGCGCTTCTACTCCTCACTGCCGAGTGCGCCGGAAAATCGATTATTTCTGGTGACCGAAGGATTGGAAAACGCACCGCAGACCGCAGACCGCAGGCCTTTGTCGATCTATTGGAAGGGAAGCACTTCGGTAAACAACTGGTTCGAGTTTAATGCTTTTCGCCTTTTTTGATTGGTTGGCCGTGCTATGAAAAAGATAATAAAGATTTTGATTCCACTGATGTTGTTGGTCCTGGCTGGCGGTGCCTATTGGTATTACTACGGGCGCTTTTTCCAGACCACCGAGAATGCTTACGTTCAAACGGACATTACTAACGTCAGTTCGCGCATCAATGCGGAAGTGGTAAAAATTAATATTAAGGACAATCAGAAGGTCAAAAAAGGCGATTTACTGGCTCATCTGGACGACCGTGAATTCGTAATTAAAGAGCAGCTCGCTGAAGCAACCTTGGCGCAAAGTCAGGCGGAACAGTCGAACGCGGACGCGGCGTACAAGATGCAGAAAAGTGCTATCGAAGAGTACCAGAGCAAGGTGGCGTCGGCGAAAGCCAAATATCAATACTCACTTCAGCAATACAAGCGTTTGCAGGTCTTAGAGAAACAAAACTATGTGTCTAAAGGTGAACGTGACAATGGCGCGTCTGCCTATAAAGTTGATGAAGCGGCGTATCTTGAGGCTAAGGCCAGCCTGAAAACCCAGCAAGACAAGCTATCTGTACTGGAAAGTGAAATAGAACAGGCCGACGCTATGGTTAAGCAAGCCACAGCCAGTTTGTCGCAGGCAAAGCTTGAATTGGGGTACACCCGAATTGTGGCTCCAATAGATGGCGTAATCAGCAATCGTAACCTGCAAGTCGGTATGATGGTGCAACCGGGGCAATCTGTGGTTAGCATAGTCTCTGATTGTACCCCGTGGATTCTGGCGAACTTTAAAGAAACGCAAAAGTCTCGCATGCACAAAGGACAGCCTGTTGATGTCACAATTGATGCCTATCCAGGGAAAACCTTCTCGGCACGAATCGACAGCGTATCACCAGCTACAGGCGCCACCTTTGCTTTGCTGCCGCCAGATAATGCGACGGGCAACTTTACTAAAGTGGTGCAACGTGTACCGGTTAAGATTGTGTTCAATGATTCGGTCCAGGTCGACAATGGGTTATCTGCGGTTGTTACTGTGGATACGAGGCAGTAATTATGGCGACATTATTTCCTGACATTGACGCTATAGTGGGAGCGTGTGATTTATCTGAACAAACAAGCAGTCGATTTATCAGCAAGGAGCAAAGGTTTCTCATCAATGGCACGAGTGTCTTTGTGTGTCTGTTTAACCAAAGCCTCTATCACGACACCTTGTTCAAGCAGTTAAGGATTCGATGTCCTGATGGACTTGGCAACGCGGTAAGCTCTAGACGAGCCGAGTTTCTGGCGGGTCGTTATGCGGCCAGACAGGCGATATCTGCTTGCGGTGAACTGGTTGCTGGCGAGGTACAGGTCGGAGTTGGGGTAAATCGCTGTCCAACATGGCCAGACGGAATTTTAGGTACCATCACCCACTGCAATGATATCGCTGTATGTGCGGTGCTTCCTGCTATTCAGAACATCAAGCGCTACATCGGAATGGATATCGAGAAAGTGTTAGAGACCAATGTGGTGCGTGAGATATCCAGCTCCGTTTGTTCTGTATGGGAGTGGCAGCGTCTGGCATCACTTCCATTTAGTAACGATATCATCACTACAATCATCTTCTCTGCCAAAGAGAGTCTGTTCAAAGCGTTTTATCCCTATATCGGTGAGTATTTCGGCTTTGAGTGTGCTCAGGTTAAATGTGTTGCCCCATACAAACAGAGCATATGGCTGGACTTATCGCCGTCGCTGGTGGCTAAGACGGGTTTTCGAGAAGTGGAGTGCCATTACACCTTGCAGTCGGACTACGTCATCACCTTTCTCTTTCATTAGTCGATCTCTGCGGCGAAACAAAATGGAACTATCTGTATAAACTGATGTACTTAGCATGTTCAACAAGATTAATATAATCCGAGCCTTTCGAATGCCAAGCTAGCGCTGGTAAGGCCAAAAAATGAAATGTTTAACCGTTTATTACATGTTTCTTAAGTCTGGCTTGTTAATTTGAATGAATTCCATGTTTGGCTTCTGTGCTCTCCAAAGCTCAAAAGGCCGACACAGATGGATTGAAAGCTGTGAGACTCAGTAAATAAAACCATCACTTGTGACCTTCCTTTTATTACTGATGAATAGGTCTCGATATAGAACAGAGATAGATAACATGCGCGTATTATTAGTTGAAGATGACCCTATGCTTGGCAATGCGATTACTGCTTCCCTGGTCAGACATCACTATACCACAGACTGGGTAACGTCGGGTGAAAGTGCCCTTAGTGCACTTCAAACTGACAGTTTCCTGCTGGTCATTCTTGATATTTCATTACCGGGTATTAGTGGTTTGAAAGTACTCAAAGAGCTCAGGAGTAAAGGAGACAAGACGCCCGTTTTGATTCTCAGCGCTCGTGACGAACTCAATGACCGTGTTTATGGGCTCAATTATGGCGCAGACGATTATCTGGTTAAGCCGTTCCAACTGGAAGAGCTGCTGGCGCGTATGGGCGCGTTGATTCGCCGATCGGCGGGTATGACAGATGACACCATCGTGGTGGGTGATGTCTCTGTGTCGGTCAATTCGCATAAAGTCGCGGTTGCCGGTGAGTGCATTAATCTGACGCCGAATGAATTTAAAATTCTCCTCTATCTGGTGATGAATGTTGGTCGGGTGCTAAGCAAAACTCAGATATTGCAAAACATGCACGGTTGGGATGAAAGTGCTGGGCTCAATTCGATTGAAGTACACATCCATAATCTGCGCAAAAAAATGCCGAAAGGCACCATAGAAAACATTCGAGGAGTCGGATACATCATCCAACACTAGTATGAGACTGAATTCTGTTAAACGTCGTGTCGCATTGGCGAGCGTGCTACTTTGCCTCGCAGTTATTACTGCTTCTACCATCTGGGTCTATCTTGATACTCGTCAAGCTATTACGAACGTTGATGATGCACGGCTTCAGTATTTCAGTGAGAGTTTCTTGAGGATGTTGTTATTGATCGATGATTCCTTTGTGATTGGCGAAGACCGAAACTCAGACCCAGAAACCGTTTTCGCTAACATCACCAGTAAAACGTCTCCCAAAGACAACCTAGAAAAATGGTCACGAGCCAAGCTGTTTGAAGATGATTTTGCCTACTTATTGATCGATTCAAAGGGCGCTGTATTGGCAAGCTCTCCGAATGCGCCACCTGTGGATTTAAAAATGATGCGTCATCCTGGCCTGAACGATATTCATGATCAGGAGCAATCCAACATGTGGCGTGGCGTAACCATGCTATTAACGCAGCCGAAAACGGGTGAGCCAATGTGGCTCTGGCTGGGTGAAAACAAGTACCTGCGCAGTGAAGTCGAAAACAAAATTGCGATTCCAGCTATTGTCCCTATGCTGGTGGCAACACCATTCCTATGCCTGTTATTGGGGCTGTTTACCTATCATTTGTTTGCACCAATAAGCCGCTTAGAAAAGGAAGTATCAGAGAAGTCGATTTATAACCTCTCACCACTTAATATTACTGATGTCCCAACGGAGTTGGATAGTTTAGTAAAACGCTTGAACTACCTGTTTGATCAAGTCGATGCCACTTGGCAAAGAGAAAAACGATTTAATCAAGACGCTGCCCATGAACTGCGAACACCTCTGACCGTGATCAAGCTTAATGCGCAGAATGCACTTGAAACGCAAAATGCTGAGGAAAAAGACCATGACCTCAAACAGATTGAAAAGAGCATCACACGTTCTGAGCGAACCATTGAGCAGTTATTGACATTGGCAAAAGTAGAGAGCGAGCTGGTTGTAGATTTAAGCCAAACAGTCGATGTTGCTCAGATACTACGCAGTGTAATTGCTGATCTGGTGCCCCTTGCATTAAAGCAACAACAAAAAATTACATTAGAAGCCGATGAGCAAACCTACTCCATTCAGGGCAATGAGATTTTCCTTAACTGTCTGTTTCGAAATCTGATGGATAACGCGATTCGCTACTCTGGAGAGGGAACTCGAGTTTGGGCTGAAGTGATTGAGAATGAAGAGCATGTTCTGGTTGTGATTGCCGATAGCGGTCGGGGAATGAGCCAGGTTGATATTGACCGGATCTTTGAACGTTTTTTCCGTGGTAGGGAAACTCAGAACAAAGTCCAAGGGGTAGGGCTAGGGATGGCGATTGTTGAGCACGTCATCGCTCTCCATCAGGGGAAAATAGATGTGAGATCTCAAGAACCGGGTCTGGCGTTTATCATCACTTTACCAAAGTTCCGTTTAATTTAGCTTCAAATTGGGATGTGTAGGTTCTGTCGCAAATCTAGCTAGAGGCGTGATAGTCCCATCCGGCAGATACAATTATGCTGCGAGGGCGTGAAATAACTCAAAGGCTGTATGGCCTTCAACATCTATCTGATCTTGTTTCAACATCGTCCATACTTCACGCCCATGCAAACTGGCCAAAGCTCCTTCCGTTGACTTCCAACCTAGAGCTTGACGCGTTTTCTGCTTCACCCAACGGTGACTCTGCTCAACGATATTGTTCAGATATTTAATGTCTAAAATCTCTACCAATGAGAGCATGAAATAACCCGTCAACCAAAGCTGAACATTCATTGAATCAATGGCCGCGTAGTTACTCTTACTTCCATCTATGACGACTTTACTTGGTAAACCATTTTGTGAAATGGCCTCATTCAGAAAGGCTTTAGCAGCTGCCTCATCACGGTTAGGGCTAATATAATAATCAATCACATTTCCAAATTTATCGACGGCTCGGTAATAGTAGACCCATTTACCCTTTACTTTGATGTAGGTTTCATCCATACGCCACGAGTCAGACACCGGCTTCTTTCTACGCCTGGCTCTATGCTCCAATACTGGTGTAAATTTGATAACCCAACGATTAATAGTAGTGTGGTCTACTACGACTCCACGCTCTAATTGTATCTCTTCGATTTCACGATAACTCAGCTTATAGGCGAGATAATAACGAACGGTTTCGAGAATGACTTCGGATGGAAAGTGACAGCCTTTAAACATTACAATTCAGAGTGCTGAGTGGGTATTGAGTAAATTTTAACCTAAAGCTTCAAAGTTTGCGACAGAACCGTATTCAGTTAGTCGGTCTTCGAACATAATCATCAAGATCAGAAGGAGTCTTGATTGTAGTGGGTGAGTTGCTTTGGCCAATAGATAAGAGGGTTTGCAATACCTCAGATTATCCGTCAACTGCTAATTTAGTAAGGTCACTGACCACATTTATGTCCAGAGGTATGCCAACGCGACTATCGCAGGCACGTTTGTTTCGTCTACTAGACAAAAGCCTCTCAGGTTGAATTTTCACCCGGGGCACTTTGTGATTACCGAGGGAGGTTGACGGTCTAAATACCGAAGGATTCTGTCGTTGCTTTATTCATAGTAGTCCACTATTGCAGATTAGTTTCTATTCGATAATTGATTCCTCGGCACGTGCCTCCCGTAACTCTCTTGTATTCAGCTTTTCTTCAAGCCAGATGTTCCTTACTGTTGAGTGACTAATCGAGATGTTAAAACGCTTTCTCATCTCACCACTTATCCTAATAGAGGTTAGGTGAGGCGATTTGAGTGTTAATGAGATGACGATATTTCGAGTCTTTTCATCGATGCGATTATTGTTGTGTGATTGACCATACAGACGTTTCAAAGCAAGTGGGCCATGGGCTTCAAGTAATTGACGGTTGTTGTGAATGCTTTTGACAGAACAACCGCTTTGTCGAGCCGCTTCTCTAACATTCCCTAACTCATTGGCAAGCTCTATAGCCTCGATCTTTTTCTGAACCTCTTCTCCGTATTCTTTCCTAGAGCTAGGCTCAGTAAGCTCTTTAATCGATAACTCTCGGTCGGCAAAATAAGCCGTAAACCACCATCAAGTTGCTTACGTAGTTCGACTTGTTGACTCACGATAGAGTGCCGTAATGGGGAGGTGATTTGATACATTGCGTTGGCGTAACTGAAGGTATGATCTCGACGGATTTTTCGATATTCTTTTTGAATACATATCGCGTCAATGTTGAGGTACTTCGGAACGGGTGTATGCTCAGAGCGCATTAATTTGGCGTTGACTGTGAGGGTCGTTGCCCAATACTCCGGGATGAAGGTATTTTGTAGGTAGTTATTTGCACTGATCATATCAGTAACCCCAGCCAGTCTTAACTCAGGGACTAGACGATCTTGGAACGTATCAAAGGCACGTTCGATGCGACCCTTGCCTTGAGGCGAATTGGCAAAAATAATTTCTATACCCAGCTCTTCACAGGCTCGTTGCATCTGGGAGAAGTGGCAACGTTTTGGCCCACCGAAGATGCCCGCTCTATCGACATAAAGAGTCTTAAAAAGCCCTTTTTTCTCGATATAAGTTTTCATTACTTTGAGGCACCCTTCGGTGGTTTCTGAAGGGAAAAACTCCGCATGAACCTCACTGGTTGCATCATCAATCATGGCGATAAGACAGGATTTTTTATCACCGAACCAAAGGTGCGGACTGCCGTCCATTTGCAGCATTAAGCCTTCGGCTTCCATACGCTCACGTCGTCTTCTTACCTTAGAACGTCGATGTTTGGCTCGTTTTACATGATGGATTTCATGTGCCCAGGTACGAAGCGTCTCCCGTTTTACTTTGATGCCTTCAAATACCTCTAACATATCGGCGAGATGAAGCATGTTAAAGTCGTAATACTTGGCCTTTATAAGAGCTTGAACTTGTTGCTTTAAGGTAATGGGGATTTTATTAGCGGGTGCCCTTCCTGTGTTGCCATGAACCACAAATCGGATACCATCAGAGCGATATCGCCTGAGATAACGTTCAATGGTTCTGCGAGACTTATTGAGGAGCTTAGAGGCATTAGTAATTGAGATTTTACCGAGAGCAACTTTTGCGATGATATCCACGGTAAGCTGAGATTGAGTATTCATAACGATCATCCTATACACCCCTGACTAATTCGTAGCACTAGTCAAAGGATTACGTAAAAATAGAGACCGTCAATTTCCCTCGGTAATTAAGCGAATGACAAAGTCGCTTGGTAGTTACGATACGACAGAATCGCTTGGTGATCACAATATTAGGCGTTCTTCGCCAACACGTTTATGCCCCATTATAAGGTAGATCTTTTACTCATCCACACCTTGTTAATGTGTGTTTCCCCTAATAAAAGTTATCTGACATTAGCAGTTGTCAAAGTTATACGACACAAAAGACATCATCGTGTTGCTTTTTGGCTTGGTATATCGTTTCTATCATTACTCAAGTGATGTAATAATCTCCACTTTAAAATGATAGTGATGTGCGTGACTTTAATCACAAATTTGAGTGCGAGATAAACCTATAGAAAAGTGAAAAACACATGCGATAAAGCCAATTGATTTGCTAGTCTAGTTACATTGATTGGCCTTCATGCCTTTAAAGTCGATTATTCAATCGTAGTGACCATTCATTTCCACATTACCTATTCAAATCGCCCAGAGATAAAATAATAGGCTCTAAATAATCACTGGGCCCATCATGAATCAAGAGCCACCAAGAGATATTCTCAAGCCTACTTCAAAACCCTGCTCTCGAATTGGTTGGGTAGTGGAAGTTCATCCAGAAAAGAATCGAGTCAAAGTAGATTTTGAGCATAACCCATTTTCTCAACCTCTCTGGGCGTCAATAGGCCGTGCTTTTACTCAGTCAGAAATTTTTATGGCCATCGATAATAAGCTCGATTGCCGAATCTCTTTTCTATCCGAAGATCTTACCATTCCAACATTGGTTGATATTTATATTTCTTTGCTTGAAGAGCAAGAGCTTGTTGTTAAAGCAAAGAGGATAACCCTTGATGCAGAGGAAGAAGTGCTTATTGGCTCTGGGACGACACAAACCAAATATAGTGGAACGGATGGCCGTATCACTACAACAGCCAAGCATCTTAGTAGTAGCGCTGAAAAAATTCATAAGATCCAGGGCGCTAAGGTAAAACTCAACTAATCCACTTAATCTAAGTAGGACATATTAATGGCAGTTACAATAAGTGCAAATGGACTCAGTGTTGTCCATAAAGGCTCGGGAGGAGAGGCGAATGCCACCCTGCCTGATGTGTGCCTTACTACAGTCGGTAAACCTGTTGTACCAATCCCTTATGGAAATAACGCGAAGTCGGCAGATTTAGTGGAAGGCACTACGACAGTCACAGCAGATGGCGGAAACAGTATTGCTTTAAAGGGCAGTAAGTTTGCCAAGAGCACAGGCGATGCGGGCGGGGACAAGAAAGGCGTAGCATCGGGTACGATAGAGGCCGAGGCCGAGTTCATTTCCTCATCACCGAGTGTCATCATCGAAGGGAAAGGCGTGGCTAGGTTGTCAGACCAAATGACAATGAACAAGGCCAACACCATGTGCCTAGGTGGGGTTCAAAACCCTGCCGTCACGGTCACTGAAGATGAAGAAGGCACTTATACTGTCTACGTCAAGGCTCGATACCCGGATGGTGTACTTCTCAAGAACGCAGATTTTGACATTACCGATGTATCTGGTGGTGCTCTGTCTCCTGGTCACTTTGATAACTCTGGCAAAAGCAAAGTATCAGGCTTAAAGCCGGGTCAAATCAAGATTCTGGTTAAAGAAAGTACGGATGAGTTTATTGCTACCCCGGTTCGTATAACCAACCCACACTACCTACCCGATTACAATGA
Source organism: Vibrio sp. 10N.222.47.A9 (assembly GCF_963872585.1). Lineage (NCBI taxonomy): Bacteria > Pseudomonadati > Pseudomonadota > Gammaproteobacteria > Vibrionales > Vibrionaceae > Vibrio > Vibrio sp. 10N.222.47.A9. The sequence goes on from NZ_CAWNBB010000058.1 coordinate 43,428, forward strand.
TGATGACTTCTTTGATAGGTCTGCTCAGGGACAGCAAACCTTCTGGCACCCGAATCGTATTGCCCCGCCAGTAGAAGGCTGGGGAACCATGGGGCCTAGCCTCACCGCTGACCGGTATTTTGCAGATATTGTGAAAGCAGAAACGAAAGCCCACTTCGAGTTTAGACACCCTAGTTTTCAATTCGGTATATTGGCAGAATCGCTAATCGCGGGGATTGATAGTCTCTCCAATGCCAGCTTTGACAGTGTACTGGCGAACGGCCTACCGATGGTGATAGATGAAGGAGAAATACTCTCTGTTCTATTTCGGTTACCCAAGCATGAAACCGCAGACCGTATGCTGGCTTACATGCGTGCTCGTGGCAAAGGTAACCCGCAGGTTTTCATCAATAACTACCCTTGGGATAAGGCTAAGAATACACTCAACTCTGAACTTGAAGATCTACTTAGTAATATAAAGGGGCGTGTTGAATCCCTGAAGTCCGAAGCCAGTCGGTTGAATTACGTTTACTTGTCGTCTGATATCTATGAGAAGCATGTAAGCTCCATTGATACCTATGCTAAAAAGCTATCCGATAACCTCAGCCAAGCTTTCAAGCGTATGGAGAAGAAAGCTAACCAACTTATAAGTGATGTGTCGGATGTCTCAGTCATTCAAGCGCCTGATCATGTTTATTCTGCCGAAGCAGGGACTATCGAAGTAGTCGTGAATGCGATACCGAAAATAGATTTAGAGGAGCAGAAGTGGATTAAGATCCGTGCCGTTCACGATGACCTGTGGGGAACGCCTGTTTACGCTAAAAACCTCAAAGTGATAGCCAATGGTTCGGTTCCCCATAAAGACAAATTGGATCTCAATCCATTACCGCAAAGAAGTACGGCCTCAGAAACTATGGATTTGGCGTTGGAGACCCAGAAGACAGAGGGAGGTGTGGTGGTGGTCGATGATCTCAAGCCCAACACAGATTCTGTCACTATCGAGTATGAAGGTGAATCAGGTATTGAAGATAAGATTGTAAAACAACAGGAAGCTATCGAGACTTATTTGGACGGCCTTTTAAACACTGTCGCGAAAGATATGACAGGTTTCCAGAAACAATGGAATGAAGAAGGCGTACTCTGTTTAGGTGATGGTGTGCTTGAAGGGACTAAAGCTTGGGGGGCTGATGTGGTGGAACTTTTCTCTCCCGAAGTCTGGGGCGAGATGGGCCATACCTTAGCAGATGCCACCACCGATGGTTTTGATAAGCTCTATATTTACGCCAATCAAAAATACAATGCATTGGAAAAGTACACCGCCGATGCGATGAAAGGAACAGAAGTTCAGTTAGCTCAAAGTGATTTACCAAGCTGGGTAAAACAGGCGGCTTATATTTCCAGTATGGCGCCTAACTTGCTTATTGCGGCCAGTGTGGATGCGTACGAGAACATTGATGAGGCCATTGATGATGTGCAGCTTTGGTGGAATGAAGGCTCAGACGATATGGCGCGCAAGATTAAGTGTATTGCAAGACACAGAGAAGCGATTTGGAATTTGCCTACGCTCTTTACCAACAACGATGTTAAAGGCGTAGAAAAGTTCGTTGACACTGTTGTGATGGAGTTTGACCCTGAATGGGCAATGGAAATCAAGGAGAGTGAGTTTTTCCCTAAGGCCTTGGCGTTGATTAATGATGACAACAGCATCTTGCCTTTCTTTACATACTTGAACCTGATTATTGAAGCTGTCCCACCTAACTTCTATTTCTACCACGTGGGTAAAGCAGCTGCGTATATTGCCATTGAAGTGGTGTTAACCATAGTGATTGGTTTGCTAACTGGGCCAGCAGGGGCAGCCGCCAGAATTGCGACGGTTACAGCGAAGTTTACCATGGGCGTTAAAAAGGTTGGTGCAGCCTCTCATGCCGCACAAGCACTAGAAACCTTTACCAGCACCGTCGATGGTTTAGTCGACATCTTGCCAGATTACGACAAGTTAGCGGGCCATTTGGCATTGCGCCGTAAGTCCGCCATAGCAGACAAACGGGTTAATAGTACCGCTCAAGTGGAAGAGAAACATGAGCCTAGAAAGGGTAAATGTCGACTGTGTAAGAGTGAAGAACATAAAACGCCTCGGTTGTACCGGGGTGAAATCGAATATGTATAGGATAAGTTATCTATGGGCACACTGATGAGTCAAGAGGCGGCAGAATCGGATTTCGTCAATGGTATGATTGAGAAAAAAGGCTATCGTAAGCGCTGGGTAAACAACGTAAAAAAATTATCTGAGCACCCTTATAATAATGGTATCCATATGGATACCCATCATATTATTTCGGCAGAAGCAGTAAAACACAGTGAGCTGGGTGAAAACCTAGTCAACAAAGGCTACGACATCAACCAGTTATCGAATTTGGTCGGCTTTCCTGCTACTTTGCCGGGTGCATGTCAACTCCATTGCCAATTACACCGCGGCGATCATATCTTTAGCCGACCTAGGGAAGAACCTTATCATCGTTACGTTTCTGGAGAGTTGAGAGATCCAGAGATAAGAAAAAAGATTAAAGACTGCTATGGAAAGACTAAGAAAACAGAAACCGAGTCAGAGATACATAAGCTGCTCGACCCGATTAGTCGTAAAGTGCTAAAGAAAATCAACAAAATTGAAAGAGGGCAATTTTTTTCATTACCGTTGACCAAAATTTCCCAATACTTTATTCCAGGAGGACCCGGCTGCGCCTGCCAATTCGATATTATCAACGCACAAACCAATCCTGATAACTATTGCAACAGTGACCGGCTTCACTATCAACTGGGCGAAAGAGATGGCAAAGACAAGCGCTATCAAACCAGTAGTTCCCCATGGAACACCAAAACGATCACGTACCAAAACACCAGATGGATACCCAAGGTAGGACAATGAGCCAATACAACGACCAATACTATATTGTTTTCGAAAATTATGATGAAAATACTTTGTACCTAAAGCCTCAAAAACATTCAGCCATGAGGGATTACGAATACACCAAGCTAAGTGGTGATGAGCCAATGCTTTTTGAAAACTGCTATCGTGATGAAGATTTGGTTCGAGGGGTTTCTAGGCCAATTAAAAAGGCTCACTTAGACTCAACCTACCCAGTATTTTCTGATGAAATTAAACAATCTCTTGGTAATATAGACAATGCATGTTGTCAGGTTTACCCCAGCGTGATCGTAGATGATCATGACAAATATCATGAGGGCTATTGGGTGTTTAATGTATTTGAGAAAATGGATGTTTTGAATCTAGAAAAGTGTCAGATTGATGATTATGACCCGGAAGATACTAGACACACAATTGAGCAGTACTATTTGGATGATAACAAGTTGTCTGCGATGCCAGAGAAAGAACGCTTGGTCTTTATGCCAAAATTCAGCGATTACCCTCATATTATTGTTCATGAGAAAGTAGTAAAAGCGTTCAAGAAACAAAACGTGGATACGCTTAACTTTGTAAAAGTCTCTGATTGGGTAATGGGCCTCCAGTTTGTAGAGTCTTAATGGACCAGTGGCTGCTGAAGGCATTGGGGAAATCTGCATTTATAGCTTAAAAGGTTCTGTCGCAAAGTTTTAA
>NZ_CAWNBB010000059.1:0-68864 GCF_963872585.1 Vibrio sp. 10N.222.47.A9
TGAATTACGCAACAAAGCCATCTCAAAGCTGTCGACACCCGATTTAAAAACGGCAATATCAAGCAAGCTTTCTATCAAGTCCGCAGACAATTCACACGGCCATTGTATTTGTTCACTGATTGTTGGATCTAACAACAGTTTGTTCCTCCTCAGACAATCTCTGTGTCTGCTTTTATACGCTTATGCTTATGCTTATGCTTAAGTTAATCTCTATTTCAATACAGCGTGACACTGTATATCTACACCTCGTTTAAATGTAGTTCATTAAAGCTTAGGACAAGATGTTTTTACCCAAATAAAATCATATTTCTTAATGTCTTAAGCCACTTATCTAGCTCAAAACCCGCTTGAGAACCAAAATAAAAACGACCAACACTTGTTGGCCGTTTAAGCTTTCTAAATCGCAGAATGCCGAGAGCTCGTTCGCATTCACCTATACCCTAAACTTCGCCTTTAGCTTCATACTGAAACTTTTGACTTAAGCGAGATACGCCACAACAACATCACGATATTGCTGTTTCAATGATTCTTCAATAAAGCTCGCTTCTATTGCATTTAAAGTAAATTGAGCAAGCTCTTGCTCCGTCATCTCATGAGCTAAGCTCACCGCGTTAAAGTTATCCGACATATAACCACCAAAGTATGCAGGGTCGTCCGAGTTAATCGTCACCGCTACGCCTCGCCTTAACAGCTCAACAATATTGTGGTCTTCCATCTCATCGAATACACGCAATTTAATATTAGACAGAGGGCACGCGGTCAGCGGCATTTTGGTTTCAATCAATTCGGCTATCAGAGCTTCGTCGGTCATACACTGCACACCATGATCCACTCGGCTCACGCTGAGCATTTCAATCGCATCGACAATATTTTGAGCAGGCCCTTCTTCTCCTGCATGCGCCACCGTTAAGAAGCCTGCTTGTTTCGCTTGCTGGAATACACGCTTGAACTTCTCTGGTGGGTGCCCTAATTCAGAAGAGTCTAGGCCAACTCCGATGATCTTGTCTTGATGCTTCAACACATCGGCGAACGTTTGAATGGCGCTCTCTTCAGATAAATGGCGCAGAAAACATGCGATGATTTGAGATGTGATGCCCAACTCTTCATGACCCTGTTCAAGCGCACGATGAATGCCGTTAATTGCGGTGTCGAATGCAATGCCACGATCGGTATGTGTCTGAGGGTCAAAGAAAATTTCAGTATGGATAACATTGTCGGCTTTACAGCGTTCTAGATAAGCCCATGTTAAGTCGTAGAAATCCTGTTCTGTGCGAAGTGCATCCGCACCTTGATAATAGATATCCAGAAATGACTGCAGGTCATCAAATTCGTATGCCCGTCTTAGCTGCTCTGGGGATGAATAAGGCAAATCAATGCCGTTGCGTTGAGCAAGTTGGAAAAGTAACTCAGGTTCGATCGAACCTTCAATGTGTAAATGCAACTCTACTTTTGGGAGCCCTTGAATAAATGCGTTCATATTTCACCTACTATGGATTTTAGGTGTGCACTTACTCTGAATAATAGACAGGAGGTTTTCTTGAACGCCATTACAAAGAGTAAGAACACAATTGTGATCTAAACCCTTCGTAATCAGCACTTTGCGGGAGCTGGTAGAGACCCCCAAACCATATCATTGGGGTTATACGAAGCAAACGGTTGCTACTATACAGAGTTCAGTGTGAATTTCACTAATCGTTTCTCCATAAAACTAATAAATTACTCAGTAGCATTTAAGAATACTCGCCACACTTTATTCCGAACATCATTCCAACATTAGGTTGACACACTTTAGCTATTGCCGCTATTTTGTCTAAAACCACAAAAGACGGTCAATATGAAAGATAACCCATTCGCGAGCTTTGAGGATCTCCTCTCTCACCAAACCAACACTTTGACCGCATGCCAACCCAAAGATTTCGATAGCACTTTTTTCTTACTGGCAAGAGAAGCGCTCGCTTGGTTTAAGCTCGACAGGCTTACCCTGTTTCCAAACTCAATGATTCTTCTGGATACAGGAAAAAGTATTTCCGTATCCCAAACAGATACTCCACCGCTTGAAATGGAACGCTTTCTAAAAGGCAATTATCTTGATTACCTAAAGCTTTTACGTTCAAAAGAGTGTTGGCAGTTGTTCCCTGAGGAAACACTAAAGAACCATAAACTCGACCCGTTACGTGTACTTTATGAAGAAGGTGCTCATTGGCATGGGATTGTAAGCCTTTCGCTGTTTGGTCAACAGTGGGGAGCTATCGGCTTCTCACGGTTCAGTCGTTACGATAAGCCAATTGAAGAGGCTGACATGAAGCGAATCAAATTGCTGAGTGACATCTGGCTCTGTTTTTGGCAGCACTCCAAAATGACTCGTAGTGTCACCAGCGATGAAACCAATAATATTAACGAGAGTGAAAAGCTATTATTGCTGACCAAAAGGCAGTGTGCGGTTCTAACTCAATTGGCACAAGGTTATACCGCTAAGCAATGTGCGGAGATCCTCTTTTTGAGCCCTAGAACCATTGAGTCACACAAATACCGCATGTTGGATATTTTGGAACTCGACAACCATACCGAACTGATTCAATTTGCGCTGCGCAATGGTTTCGGTATCGACAACAAATAACGCTATATTCGTATAAAAGCCCTAAAAAGCAATGATTTAAGGGCTTTGTTTAATCACTATCTTATTGGCCAATTTCAACTAAACTGAGTTAAGTCACTCTCAACGATAATCCGGTCGAATTCTCGACATCAGTAACATATCGATATACTTACCCGCTTTGAATGTACTCAGCCTTTTCGCGCCTTCTAACTGAAAACCCACTCGTTCATATAAAGCAATCGCGGAGTGGTTATCTGCATGAACCTCTAACTCAAGACGCACGAGGTTTAGCCAGTTATCGGCTTGATTGATCGCTTCTAGCATTAAAGCCTTACCGACCCCTTTGCCATGCATCTCCGGATTAATCGCTATCGCAAGACCAGCGCAATGTCTGTCTCTCACCTTCGTGGTCATGAATAAAGTAATGTGACCTACGACCTTGCCAGAAACCTCCGCAACTAAAGTGAAATGGTCTGAGTGACCAAACAGTCGCTCCACTTGATCAGAGCTAAGAAAAGGCTTTTGTGAGGTATTCTCTAATACTGACGAATGTCGATAAATATCAAAAATATCTTGGTTATCGGTGGGTTCAAGATGTCTAATTTGTATTTCCAAAGCGCTTCCTTATCATATTATTTTTGTCCATAAGCTAATTTTCATATTACGGATAGCAACGAGCACCTACAACCTTTGAAGGTGTAAGTGCTCGAAATAATTACACAAATAGAAAGGCTGCTCTTAAGCTTCTGCTTTGATTAGTTTTGTTGACGTAGTGTGAATATTAGAATTTGTAGTCAACACCAACACTCGCTAATGCTTGTTCAGAGCTGTAAAAGTCAATCTTAGAGTCAATCGACCTTACACCGAGTAATGAAATAAACGACCAATCTTCATAACCCATTAAGCCACCAAACTCATAAGCTAAGAATGCACCGAATTCATTCTCTTCACGTACTTGCCCGTAAATTGGATTCGACTCATCATATTCACGATCACTTGCATCTAGGGTAACAACAAAACCGTGGCGACCGACTCTCTTCGCGTAGTTTAATTCAATACCATAACTATCGAAGCTGAGTGCTCCTCCTTCTGCGTCTGAGTGGAAATACACCATTGAAGGAACAAATAGACCTGCTTGGTTTGGCAAGATAAAGCGGTACCCTGCTTTGGCGTACACATAGGTTCTTTCCCTATCCAGCAGCACAGCATCTTCCGGAGATAAGACTTGGCTACCAGATAGCTCTTCATCAACATCAGATTGCCCAAATGCGAGATCCGTTCGAAAACCAGTTCCACCGATATTCGTGAGCTGCAGTCGTCCTACATTACCTTTCACATCCGTTTCATTTCGATTAACGCCAACAGCATACGGATCCGTCCAAGCCTTGCCCGAGATAAGCGTAGGAAGAACAGAAAAATCCAATATTGTGCCTCCAGATAGCTGATGTCGATAACCAATCTCAAAAGCAATGGTACCTGTTGCAATATCCTCTCGAGTGGTACCCGCATACACTTGATGAGTCAGTGACTCACCAAAGGTATATTGAACCGTACCCAAAAAACCGAGTAGCCCTTGATTTTCGCTGTCCCCCTCCTTGGTGTTGGTTGCTTGATTCGCGTCTTGCTCGGTGCTCAAGTTACTGCTGTCAGAAGATACACCCGTCAAGACACTAAAGTTACCACTGAAACCTTCCGTTGGTGCAAGGCCACTATAAGCTGGCATTGAAGCGAATGCCGAAAATACAACTGGTAAAACAAACCTCATATTCACATCCATTAATTGAATAATCACCCGTTAACTATATGTATTAAATTGAAATTATAACAACTATTTAACGGAGACATTTATTCAACTGACGAATTGGGTATCTAAAAAATAGGTTCAAAGGTGCAATAAGTTGATCTATCGCTTTTAAGCTTTCGTAGTACTTCTCGAAAATAACGGACAAAACTCAAAGGAAGACAATATGTTTAACAAATTAATCAAAACCACATCAGTGCTAGTTGCGACGCTTCTTTTTACGGCTTTTGCTCACGCTAACCACCACGAGATGAAGAAAGACATCGTTGATGTTGCGGCGGAAAACGGCTCTTTCAATACTTTAGTGGCGGCAGTAAAAGCAGCGGACTTAGTTGATACATTGAAAGGCGAAGGCCCTTTCACCGTATTGGCCCCCACTGATGAGGCATTTGCTGCGTTACCAGAAGGAACGGTCGACATGTTGTTGAAGCCAGAAAACAAAGACAAACTAGTTGCAGTGCTCACATACCATGTAATACCAGGTAAAATCATGGCAGCTGAAGTTATGAAGTTAAATAGTGCAGTGACGGTTCAAGGCAGTGCGGTAATGATAGCGATAGATGACGGCAACGTAATGATAGACAACGCCAAAGTTATTATGCCAGACGTTGAGGCTAGCAATGGTGTTATCCATGTGATTGACGCTGTGCTGTTGCCTAAATAAGAAATACAACATCGGTCAAAGGTTTTAAGAGGGTGTGACAGGTCACACCCTCTTCATCTTTTAATTAAAAAGTTTATAACGGTCTTAAGCCAACCGAGGCTGCCTTTATATCAACAAGAACTATATCGACAAGAACCCGAGTTACACAAACAAGCGGCCGAATATTAGAAATGCCGCCATCGACACTACCTTCGTGAAGACCACCACCCAAATGCAATCACCAATACTAGAGTGCGTCGCTTTCCCGAGTAGGAACACAAACAGAATCAACCCTAACACCCAGCCCACTGTCGGAATCAATGACACCAAAGCAACGATTGCAGCAATAGTAAGAAGGGATTTAAAGTCTGCGACCACGAAAGACATTTTGGAGGCGATATACATGCAGCATGCGGTTATTAATGCGTCCATCACAAACGCTAAAGCTTCAATTCCCACGTAACTTCCTTCACTCAAATTAGTTGCAGTGAATATTATCGCTAAAGTGATGATTTTTCTTTAAGAAGAGAACCAAAAACAGGTGAAAACTGTAACAAAAATGAGATTACCGTTCGTCTGAAGGCACAACCTTTTCCATCACGTAATTGGTCAGCTTTACGCCACGCATTTCGACTTCCTGTTCATTCACCACCTTAAAACCAAGATGCTCATAGAAAGGCCTTGCGGTAATACTTACTTCAGAGAAATATCTCGATATACCACGAACTCGACCCACAGTGAAAACATGCTCCATCAAGGCTTTCCCTACCCCCTTCCCTTGATATTCGTGGTGACAGAAAAAGTGATCAATCAAGCCACTTGGTTGCAGGTCAGTATAGCCAACTACGCAACCATCGAGTTCAGCCACAAAGGGTTGTAAACCATTCATACGCTTTTGCCATAACGCAAAGTCAAAGCTACTGGGTGCCCAAGCTTCTACTTGCTGTTGAGAATAATCTCGAACATTCACGTTACGTACGGTATGAAAGAAGATCTCCCACAGTGCTTTATCATCACTCACTTGATAGTTTCGAATTCTAACCACGACATACTCCTTTTTGTCTTAAGTTCTTTCAGAGGTGCAAATAGACAGCTGAATCAGCAGGCTCAATAGTCCAAGCTCAACAGGCTCTGTAACCTGCACTCAACAGCCTCAGCTTTAGAACAAGACATCAACGATAAAACACAGCCAACCAGATCGTCACCATGTCTTTGTCCGTACCAATGACCTTGTGCTTTTCTCGTGCAGCGATGTTGATGTAATCCCCTTTTGATAAAGTAACAACGCGTCCATCTTCAAACTCGATGACACCTTTACCTTCAATCACCATCACCCATTCATTCTCATCTTGGTCATACCAACCCTCTTCTGGTGAGCTATGTCCATGCGACAATATCCTTTCGATTCGAACACCGTCGTTGGCAATCAGGTCATTGAATATTTCATTGGGTATTGATGAAGGAACATCATTGTAAATGTTTGGCATCAAGCTCTCCTAGCTAACATTGAATTGATTAACAACCTGGACTTTAACTGCACTGTAAAACCTAAGCAGCAGCACTCTTTCTGAAATAAAAACGGTAATAGCCCACCAAGTTACTGCAGATAAACAGGGCTTCCATCAGAACCGCTGTTGGCGAGCCAACTAAGTAATTATGAACCAACCAGAAGCTGGTTCCGATGATCATCAACTCTCTTAATCGGCGGTCATCTTTATTGAAGGCTGCAAAGGTTTGAAATACGGAAGCAAAGCAACTCAATATGCTTGTCAGCCCCGAGTAAGTCACAACCGTTGCGACCACTGACATGGAACAGAACAAATATTTAAACTTAGACGATGTAGAAAATACACTCGTCAAATAGCGAATAGTGGCAATCGTCATTAAGCTCGCCGCTGTCCATTGTTCGAGAAGAATAAAGTGGCTCGAAATAAGCACGCCTGCAAAGAACAGACAGGTAACGATTTTCTTTCTCTCTTTAAACTGAAAAGACAGAAGATCGAAACAAATAGCAATTGCGACTAATACTTGAGAAAGATAAAAATCTGACACGGTGATTCCTTCAATAATAACATTACGCCCTAGCCGCCTCTTTTAACTATGAACAGTCGAATAAAACGTACTAGGCGGTTCCAACAAAACAGAGCAAACAGCGTTCCAAAGCTTCTATGAAAATCTAGAACTTCTATAAAAACCTAAAGATTCAACACGCCAGCAATCACAGTGGTCGCAGAACCGATTAACTTTACTCGCCCGTTTGCTAATAGCTCTGTCGACATATACCCACCACGACGAGACGCCTGATAAGCACTGAAGCAGCTTTTGTTTAGCTTTTCAGCCCAGTGCTGCGTCAATGCACAATGTGCCGACCCAGTAACGGGATCTTCATTAACCCCAACCCATGGCGCAAAATAACGAGAAACAAAATCGAGTTTAGAATTTGATGAAAGTGCCGTCACAACAACGCCTCGCCCTTTAATACTCTTTAAAGCATCAAAGTTAGGTGAGAGAGCCAATAACACTTGCTCGCTGGAAACTTCGATTAACTGCTTGGAATCAAACTCTCGGAATGAAACGATTTGGTGCGGTTCTAAACCAAAGTGCTCAAGTAATGTGAGATTAGCTTCTGAGTTCAATGACAACTGAGTACTAGGGAAATCAAGTTCGATAGACGATTCACAAACTGTGGCAGATAACTCACCCGACAAGGTGTTAAACACAACACTGTCACCTGTTTTAACCAACCCTTGCTCTTTCATTACATGAACGGTTGCCAATGTGCCATGCCCACACAGTTTTACTTCTACTTCTGGAGTGAACCATTTAAGCGTCATAGTGTTAAGCGCAAGAAAAGCAGTTTCAGATACCGCCATCTCTTCAGCGATTGAGAACATGAGTGACTCATCAAGTAGATCTTGAGAAATGCAGACCCCAGCTGGGTTTCCTTTAAAAGCTTGAGTTGTGAACGAGTCCACTTGATATATATCTAAATTCACAATGGTTCCTAGCTCTTATATTGGATAAATATTGTTGCCTACAATAAGCACAAACACCCCGTGCTACAAGTGTTCAACAGCAACATAATTAATACTTATTTAAGAAGTAAGGAATGATAAACAAAGAGTTATGAAAATAATAGGCGGATTAAGCAGAAGGTTTATTATCGGGCAGACAAGAGATAAAACGTATCAGCCTGGTAGGAAACAAGCACACATTCGCGGCACATAGGCATTGTATCGTGCCACAAACGTAAGGTTACTCAGCAATGGTGAATTCTACTGACGTACCAGAGCAGATTTCACAATGGTCAAGCCAAGCAGACCCAGCATGACTCCTGTCACTTTATCAATATAGTAAGCAACACGTGTAAACTCTTGACGAACTTTAGGTGTAGATAACAGGAAGATGATCGCCGCATCCCATACAAATACAACCACCGTCATCCAAATACCTAACCCCAACTTAAACATGAAGCCAATGTCATTGTTCAACACAACCGTGAATAAGCTCAAATAGAACAAAAGGTTTTTGGGATTAAGGATTCCTGATAGAAAACCCGTGACGAATTCTTTAAGAAAAGTCGTTTGGTTGAAGCTATCTCCTTCGGTAACATCCATATTGCTGTAATTACATTTCTTCGCTCTTATCGCTTGCACAGCAAGATAAACAAGAAACACACCACCAATGATCTTCAGTACAATCATAACGGAAACGGATGCCGCTAGAATCGACCCTACTCCAACCAAGCACAAAGCAATATAAACCGCATTCGCACTGGCAATACCGAATGCAACGCCTAATGCTTTTCTTCCCTTATTTCGAACAGCACTCTTCACCACAATCACAAAGTCTGGCCCGGGACTCAATAACGCTAGAAAGTGAGCAATCGCCACGGTAACAAAAATTCCAACTAAACCCGCATCCATAAACCAATGTCCTCATTGTAAAATTTAATGCATTATTATTGCATAATTAACCTACAATTAGCGTTTTGGGTTAATTATTAGGGTTTCGATACTAAGAGAATCAGACAGACAACACGTTTTCAACTGTCTCGTTAGGTAAAAGACGGCCCAAATAACACGCTTTTTAATATTTAGACCGCTAAGCCATGATTTAGCTCGGTGTTTTCTATAAAGGCTCATTTATTCCCTAATTTTCGGGCTGAAAGTAAGTGGGCGCATCGAATATATTAGGTTGTACTAAAATAAGAGTCGTAAATTTGAAGCAGGTCGCAAAATTTGGGCTACGATTTAGTTAAGCAAAGTAGGAAAGGAATCCGTCAGTGAAAGCATTTTATGTTTCAGTTCTTGCGTCATCATCCTTTTTAACTGGCACAGCGTTTAGCCAACAGAATGATATTTATCTCTACAATTGGGACGAATTTCTATCCAATAGCGTCGTGACCCAACTAAGCGACACGTACGGCATTTCTTTGAAACAGCAGTTTTTTTCTGATGAGTCGATCAGAGATGAAGTGCTATTAAGCGAACGTCGTGGCGCATTTGAGCTCGTCATTATAGAAAGTGTAAAGCTCAATGCGTTAGCCAAGCAGAACCTGTTTCATAATCTCAGTGAGTTACAACAATCCATTGCTGGTAACATAGATTCACGGTGGGTTGAAGGATGTGGCGAATATGGTATTCCCTACGCTTGGGGGACTGCGGGAATCTTATATCGAAGTGACAAAGTAAACACTCCCACCTCTTGGAACGCTATTCTCGAACCAGACACGAACAGCAGTGGCCGCATAAGTATGTATTACGAACCTACGGATTTGGTGAGTACTGCACTGTTAGCGAATCAATTTGATCCATTCACCAATAATGAGCAGGAACTTCGCGTTGCCTATAAAACCCTGCAAGCTCAAAAGCCACACCTAGAAAGCAACGAATACGTCATCGACTATATTCGCCAACCCGAACGTCTTGCTAACATCGACCTTGCCTACGGTTATTCTGGTGACAGTTATGTACTCAATGATTTGGAGCCTGATGCCTCTTGGTCCTACGCTGTGCCTCAAGAAGGCACCACGTTATGGTTAGAGTGCATTGCTGCGATTAATAACGGAGAGTTGTCTGCACAAGCAACAACGATTTTATCATTCTTGTCGCAACCCGAGATCGCAGCTCAAAACGCAATGGATTCATGGTTTGCAACTCCAAGCTCAAAAGCAAAAGCCTTAACAACACAAGAATACCAAAATGATCCGGAGCTTTTCCCTAGCAAAGAGGTCTTAGAACGCAGCTATCTGTATCAGCAACTCGAACCCAATAGCATTCAAATTCGTAACCGCATTGTCGACAGTTTGAGATAATTAATGCCAGTATTAAAGAAGCTCTACTTTGTTCTCATTCCTACCTTATTGTTCGTATTTGCAATAGGCGGAATGGTGACTTACAACTTGGCCTCTAACCACGCGAAACACATGTACTTAGACGAAGTACAATCGGATGTGAACACCGCGCTCGTGGCGGCTGAATACGAACAACTGGGCTTATCTTTGCTAGTAAAAGATATTGGTTCATCCCTACAGTTCTTGCGATATATTCAAAACCCGGGTGACTACACAACCCTGTCCCTGCTGGAAAAAAGAGTGCTTCGTGTCTTAAACCAGAGTCACGTTAATCAGTTTGGTCAACGTAATATCTATGTCGTCGATCCTAAATTCAAATTAACACTCTCTACTTTACGAGCAGACCCTTTCGAAGGGTTAAAGATCCCCGACAACATCTATGAGAAAGTCTTCGACATCTATACTTCGTTGATTAATAAAAACGAGCTATCTCATGAAGGCTTCTCTTATATATCAGTGAGTGGTGAGCTCAGATACGCTTATGTTGCAGCTATCGATCCTTACTTACTCCCACAAGATAAACGTGCAAATGACAGTGTCAATCGATACATATTGATTGCAGACGGTCCATTAAAGCAGTTGTCTAACTTACTCACCAAATACAACGACGATGACAACATGCAACTTCTGATTGAACCGTCATCAGATACCGAACATATTGAAAATACACAGTTCGTTATTAAGTCCTTTGAACAAACCAAAGACAGAATCAAAGTCGAAATGAATAGTCGTCACTTCCTCGCTCAAGTCAATATTCGTGAAAAGAAATTCAATCACGAAAAATCCCTCATCGCTCAGGAGACCTTACTTGGTGGCTTAACGATATTATTCATTATTATGCTCATCGTACACATGGTCGTACGCTACCAATTAGTCCGTCCACTCAAAGACTTGTTACACGAAATCTCCATTGGTGGACTCAAACTCAGATACTTTAAACGGTCATCCGGACAAAGTGAGATCGACGGACTTAAGAACGCCTACATTGACTCACTAACGGAATTGAAATTCGAAGCCGAATTCGATCAATTAACCAAATTAGCGAACCGACGCTCATTTATTAGACACCTCGATGTACGTATAAAAAGCTCAAGGAGCCCACACTGCTACTTGGTTTGCTGGGACATTATCGACTTTCGTAAAATCAATGATTTATACGGTGCAAAGGTGGGCGACAATGTACTCGTTAGTCTAGCCAAAACACTAAGAGAAACCCTGCAGAATCAACAATCCTCTTTCGGCTTTAGTTGCAGCGACTATTCAATCGCAAGGCTTGGAGGAAACCAATTCATTGCCATATTGGAAATGGGTGAACACCAATCAATAAACGAAGAAATTGAGAACATTAACAACACCCTAACGGGTACGACTTTCCTAGATTACTATGGGTTCAGGCTTTCAATTGCAACTGGTGTACTACCCGTCGATACTCCTAAGTTCGAGGAGATATGGCACCGATGTATTGATGAGATGTTGATTAATGCTAAGGATCACAGTGACGGAGATAGCCGGATTGTTTACGGCGAAGAGCTACTTCATTCACTTGAAAGGCATGATGTTATCGAGAAAAGGCTATTAGAGTGCTGCGCGAGTGATAACTTTGAACTTCGCTTTATGCCTATTTTCAATGCTAAAACACTTCAGATTGACGGAGCAGAATGTCTGATTCGCTGCCCTGCTCTATTTGATATAAAGGCTGGGCCGGATGAGTTCATTCCAGCCGCAGAGAAAAGTAATTTAATATCCAAACTCGACATGTGGGTCATTAGTACCGCAATCAAAAGCTATAAAGAACTGTCGGAGATTCACCAATACAAAGGCACCTTGTCCATTAACATTTCGGCGATGGAGCTCTACAACCGTAACTTTGCCGACAATATTCGAAAGGTACTCGAACGTTATCAAGTTCCTCCGGGCAACATCATTATAGAAATTACCGAAACCAGTTACGTTAAAAGCAGCAAACTTACTGTGCAGACCATTGAGAGCATCAGAAGCTTAGGTTTAAAAGTTTCCCTCGACGACTTCGGTACGGGTTACACGGCGTTTAACCAACTTCTTCACTACCCTGTCGATGAACTTAAAATAGACAAGAGCTTTATCGATAATATCGTCCACGACAAAGCTGACCGCAAGATGGTCGAGTCCATGGTTAACTTAGGGCACTCTTGTGACACCTTCGTTGTTGGCGAAGGTGTCGAATCTCTCGAACAGTATCATCACCTTCGAAAAGCCAACTGCGACCTAATACAGGGTTATTTTTTCAGCCAACCACTCACTTA
This sequence comes from Vibrio sp. 10N.222.47.A9, assembly GCF_963872585.1. NCBI lineage: Bacteria > Pseudomonadati > Pseudomonadota > Gammaproteobacteria > Vibrionales > Vibrionaceae > Vibrio > Vibrio sp. 10N.222.47.A9. The sequence goes on from NZ_CAWNBB010000059.1 coordinate 12,679, forward strand.
CATCGAGTTCATTGAATTTGTTCGCGACCACAATCCGCAAACTATTCTGGATCAGCAAGCCCTTTTAGAACCAAGCACTAACGAAAGGGTTGTTGTGCTTAATCATAAATAATAATTGTTCGATTTAATTACTATGCGATTTGATTACTATGCGAATTAATTGCCATGCGCCTTAATAATCATGTTATTTGATTAACAACGGCCACTTCCCCACCCCTTTACAACCTATAATAACGTCTCAAATGAGCCAATATCTACGGCCGCAATACACGTTAAATATCTTGAGATTGACATTAAGTAAACAAATAAAAGCGCTACCCAAACTAATGACTACGTTCATTGGCTCGGATAAGGCTTGTAGTATTAAATATGTATAAGAAGGAAGGATAGATAAAGGTGGAGCTCAACAAGTGCTAGGAAGCCGTAACAAGTACTAGGAAACTGGGAAACTGGGAAGCATTAACAAGAACTAGCAGGCAATAGCAAATAGATTTACTAAGCTAAGCCCCGAATTCAACTGCGAAGTGCGCCAGTACCAAGCAGCTAAGCAACTAAGCAACTAAGACATTAAGACATTAAGACATTAAGACATTCTTAAGAACTTAACCTTGCATGCTGGTCAACAACTCCATCATGTCTTTGGAACTTATGTTCTTCTTATGCCTTACTACCGCATCAATCATTAACTCCAAATTACCCGCAGATATGTAATCACTGAGCACGTCGTTAAACTTGTCCTGAATTTCATCACTCGCGTACAAATGGTCCGGAATAAAAAATAAGAACTGGCTTCCGCTGCTTCGAAATGAAATGGTACTTTCTGGTATCTTAGCGGTCAGAGATTTAGCGGCCGAACTAACGACAAGATCACCATATTCAAGACCATACTTTTGATTAATTTCGGTAAGGTTTCTGATACGGACAAAATAGAGATCAAAGTTATTGTCCTTAGAGTAGCTATTCTTAACAAATTTCATCAATGAAATTCGATTGCGAAACCCTGTAATAAAATCCGTAGAGTAGAGCTTTCTTTTGATAGAAAAATCCATATAAAAAATAATCCCAGTCAACAACAAGATGCCAACAAGAAAAGCGCTACTGATTCGATGAACTGTCACTAAGTTATCAACCATTGAGGTATTTTCTTCAATTACAGGGCTTTGTAATCGAAATTTGTCGTTAATAAAATCTACGAGTGTGTGGTAGCAAATATCGACCTTTTTCTGTAACGATTCCTTGGGCAACAACCCTTGGCTGACCAGTTTAATCGAGGGCTCCAAGCTCTTAAATTTATCAAATTCCGCTGTAAAATAGGGCTTAAAGTTTGCTGACTTGATGAAATTGGAAGACTCAGTGCTGTTAATCAATATGTCAAAACGGCTCCACGTAATATCGTACGCTAACCATAACTCATCATAATCAATGATTTCAGAACGGCTTACCATCAAGAAATTGGCGTATTCTTTCACCAATTGAAAGACGAACCACGTTGCCTCATTTTGTCGTGTAGAAAAACTCTTATTAATATCGTTAATGCGGGTAACACTGTAGATATTAACGGTGAGCACCACTGCCGCTAAAGATAACACGACGACTTTGATGGCAGTCAATGACAACAGCTTTTTCATACTAAGTCCTTACAAATGAATATCGCGTATCTGCCAGATCATCTTGGCATGGAAGTCTGTATTATCTATATCTGGAGTCGAAGAAAGTGGATATATCAACCAGTACGGCCCTTTTTCTCTGACTGACATAAATTGGCCATTTTGTTTAATTGCAATGATCGGCTGGTAATCGTCAAAGTCTTCTTTGGGCACCGCTATTTTATAGTCGTTTAGTGCAACAAAAGTGACCTGCGAGGCCATGGGTAAGTCCTTTGTTTCAAGCACCGTTTGTAAGGCCACACCGCTATAAACCAATTCCCCATCCAGCCAAGGTAATGAGGTGGTAATTTCTTTTTGAGGGAGCAATAGCAGTTGTTCTCGACTGAATTGATGCTTTTGCCCTAGGTGATCGAATATTGTGAGTTCGGATGCTGCAAAAATAGAAAATGAACACAGTGAAAGTATAAACAAAAGTGCAGCTCTCATTTTAAACTCCATTCTAAAAAGGTCACTAAATTGAGTCTAGTTCATATTGGTCATTTGACTTGCTTAGACATTGCCTATTTTCTCAATAATGCAGTTCGACTCTTTCTGAGATAACGTTTCATTCCTGTAACCAGGTGCGAACAACACCTTCCCTCCTCTAAATAAGACTTTAATTAGCGTTCATACCAGTAATCCCGGTTTTTTAAAGGCAATGAGTAATCCAATCCAGCCACTGAATACGTAGTGACCATCAAAATTAACAATAAATATGAGTCAGTAAGTAGCAAGAATGCTTGTTGCTGCATAACCTTTAATCGAACGTAAGCAGCTTTGAGAGCCTAGTTGTCTGATATCTGTCGCTTCTATTCCACCAGCAGGTATCGTGTGTCGCTCTTAAAAAGCTTACTCATTTCATAATCAAGGGAATCGAGAATGAGTTTGAATATAAAAAAATTTAACCCCATGACGACACTTTCAACCCTAGTAATGACGTTGGTCATGTTTCCTGTTTCTGCTGACGTTAATCAAGAACAATTCGAGTTAGGTAAGCAGAAAGCAAAGGTGTGCATGACCTGCCATGGCGTTGACGGCATCTCAACGCAAGACCCCTACCCGAACCTTCGCGGTCAAAAGGTGGGATATCTCATCTCCTCGTTAAAAGACTATCAGACAAGGGAAAGAACCAGTGGGTTGGCAATTCTCATGCAGCAACAAGCCGACACACTTTCAGACCAAGACATCCGCGACATTTCCTATTTCTATTCAATGCTCGGCAACGATTCAAACTCACTCAACGAATCAAATTCAGTCAGCGAATAAAAGCTTTAGGCAAGGAGCCTTGTTATGGAACAAGTGACACCGCAATACAACATTAAGGTCGTTAAGTACTTCATCATCGCGTCTTTAGTGTGGGCAATCGTAGGTATGATCATCGGGGTGATTCTCGCCGCGCAATTGTATTGGCCAGTCTTAAACTTCGATTCTCAATATTTCCAGTTTGGTCGACTGCGCCCGCTACATACCTCTGGGGTGATTTACGGGTTCGTCGTGAACATCTTGATGGGGACATCTTTGTACATTGCCCAGCGAACAGGCCATTGTGAGTTGTTCAATAAAAGCCTTTCATGGATGGTATTTTGGGGATGGCAATTCATCCTGTTGCTTGCGGTCATTTCCTTACCCGCAGGCCACACCAGCTCAAAAGAGTATGCGGAACTTGAATGGCCAATCGACTTAATGATCGTGCTGGTTTGGGTGCTTTATGCGGTGTTGTTCTTTGGCACCCTTGCTAAACGAAAGGTCAGCCACATCTTCGTGGCTAACTGGTTCTTTGCTGCATTCATTATTGTCGTTGCAATGATTTTCATTGTGAACAACCTCGCGATGCCAGTTTTGGCGATGAAGTCCTACTCTGTGTTTGCAGGGGCTCAAGATGCGATTGTTCAGTGGTGGTGGGGGCATAATGCCGTCGGCTTCTTACTGACCGCAGGTGTGATTGGTATGAATTACTATTTCATACCCAAAGCAGCGGACCGACCTATCTATTCTTACCGATTGTCTGTGATCCACTTCTGGGGCTTGGTCGGCTTTTACACGTGGGCTGGAACGCACCATTTGGTTTATTCTTCTGTTCCCATCTGGATTCAGAACATCGGCATTGTAATGTCTTTGATCCTGTGGCTCCCTTCTTGGGCCGGTGCGTTCAATAGCGCAATGACCCTTCTACAAAACAAAGAAAAGCTGAAGTCCGACTACATTCTTTTATTCTTTTTCTCAGCAATTCTTTACTACTGCTTGGCGACATTCGAAGGTCCCCTACTCGCTATTCGCTGGTTCAACATGGTGGCACACAACACCGAATGGATCATCGGTCACGTACATTCCGCAGCTCTTGGATGGGTTGGAATGTCAGGGATAGCGGTTTTTTACTATTTCATTCCACGCTTATGGGGCCAAACCGATCTTTGGTCACGACGACTGATTAAGTGGCACTTTTGGCTCGCTCATGCTGGCGTCGCCATCTATGCGATAGCACTTTGGATCGCAGGCATCGGAGAGGGTTATATGTGGCTCGCTCAAAATGAAAATGGCGAACTGATTTACAGTTTTGTAGAAGCGATGGACTTTAAAGCACCTTGGCTATTCATGCGTTTCTTTGGTGGTGCACTGTTTGTACTTGGGTTGTTCTTAATGGCATTCAACTTGTACAAAACGGTTCGTATGCCAGTAGTACACGACGCTAAACACACCGTTAATGAGGGGGCTTAAATGATGAGTAAAGACTTTACACATTCAATCGTCATTTTAATTTTGACCACCGTTGTCGTTGCCTCCTTCTCTTTGTTGGTCTGGGTAGTGCCAAGCATTGTCCGCGGAGACGATATTGCCAAAGGCAGTTTAGCAATGCCACTCACACCGATTGAGTTGGCAGGGCGAGACATCTACATCAGTGAAGGCTGCCATGTATGTCACACCCAAATGGTTCGACCTCTAGAGCCAGAAGTGAAACGTAATGGTCGCCCGAATAAAGAAGCCGACGATATTTACGAATTTCCTAACTTGTGGGGTTCTAAACGTACCGGCCCTGACCTCACTAACTTAGGTAGAAAGTATTCTGACCAGTGGCATGTTATTCACCTAACTGATCCTAGAAAAGTCGTTCCTACATCGATCATGCCCTCTTACCCGTGGCTGTTTGAACAAACGCTTACAGGCGATGATATCAGCGCAAAAATGGAAGTTTTACGTACCTTAGGTGTGCCTTATACCGATCAAGAAATTGGTGACGCCCGATTGCAAGTAAGAGGCAAAACCAAAGGTGAAGCTCTGATTCGCTATTTACAAAGCCTGGGTAAAGATACGTCACAGGAGGTATCACAATGAGCACATTCTGGAATCTATGGGCGGTACTCTTAACCTTAATATTCTTTATTCTGATGGTGTCTGTTGTCGTTAAATACTGGCGTAGCAATCACAAGGCCGATCACGACCACACCATTGGCACCTTTGATGGTATTGAAGAGAAAGATGCGCCTCCACCTAAGCTGTTGTTTGTAAGCTATGCGGTCGCATTTCTTTTGTCTGCTGGTTATTTGGTGCTCTACCCCGGGCTTGGCGAATGGGAAGGATTAGTCGATTGGGAACAAAGCGATGATAAGCTCAGTTCACCATCCACCACTCTCAATGAGCAATTTGCACACACCAGCGAAACTACGTTAGAGGGATTAGCTGCAGTCCCAGAGATCGTGAACAGCGGTAGGATTCTGTTCCAAACTCACTGCGCTGCTTGTCACCGAGATAACGCTCAGGGACAAAAGCACTTTCCTAACCTGATCGACCAAGAGTGGCTCTATGGTGGCAGTGATGAAGCTGTTATTCATTCGATCGCCAAAGGTCGGAACGGTGCTATGCCAGGTTGGAGCGAAATCATGCGCCCCGACGAAGTGGCTAAGGTTTCTTACTACTTAGCTTCCCTCAATCAACGCCATACCGATGTTCCAGAAGTAAAAGTTAAAGTCGGCAAAGAGCTGTTTGTAAAATACTGCTCGTCTTGTCACGCTGATGGTTCTGTTGCGAACCCAGAGATTGGCGTGCCTGATCTCTCAGACGATATTTGGTTGCACGGCGGCAGTATTGAAGAGATACAACACACTATCAACAAAGGCTTGAACAACCTAATGCCTGCGTTTGATGAGCAGCTCACCGAGAACGAAATACTCGCACTGGGTGCTTACATTAGACATGCGGGCTCAGAGCAGCAACAAAGACTCGCGAACCTAGAAGCTCAGTCTGTTGAACGTGGTGAATACCTAGCGTATGCCGGTGACTGTGTAGCTTGTCATAGTGCAGAAGGTGGCGAACCCTTTGCTGGCGGCCTACCGTTTGTGACCCCTTTCGGCACCGTGTATTCAACCAATATTACGCCACACACCACCGAAGGGATTGGGACTTATGACTTTGATGACTTCCGAGCCGCGTTAGTTGCAGGTAAAGGTAAGAATGGTTACCTATACCCTGCAATGCCCTACACGTCATATCAGCACCTTACAAACCAAGACATGGTGGATTTGTGGGAATACATGCAGTCAATCACCGCCGTGCCACGACGCAATGATGACAACAGCATGATGTTTCCATCCAACATTCGCTTAGGTTTGCTTGGCTGGAACATTGTGTTCATGGATACCGATCCGATTGACTACCAAGTGCCTGAAGAGCTTAAAACGGAGGTCGAAAACGTCGATAAGTGGCAACAAGGCAAATATTGGGTTGCAGGACTTGGTCACTGCTCTGAGTGCCACACGCCAAGAAACATTGCTCAAGCTCTGATACCTGAACGTATCTTCCAAGGTAACTTGATTGACGGTTGGAATGCACCCGATATCACGGCCAACGAACTGTATGTTGATGGTTGGGATGAAGCGACACTGACCGATTTCTTACACACAGGTCACTCAGACAAAGGGACTGCTTTTGCGGGCATGGCTGACGTAGTGAAAAACAGCCTAAGTTTGATGACACGTGAAGATATTGAGTCGATGTCTTATTACCTACTCAGCGGTGACATCAACAACACCATTGCCAGTGATGCCGTTCAGTTACAGCCTAAAGGGTTTGATGAAGCCGCGTATAGCAGTGAAATCTACACCACGTATCGTCAAACCTGTGGGGCCTGTCATGGTGACGATGGTAAAGGACGAGACCCAATCGCCCCGACATTGTTGAACAACGGCATCATTATGCACAGTGACCCATTCAACACTATTGCGGTAACCGTGCGCGGCCTACAACCCACCTATCTCGACAAAGACAGAAACTTCATGCCGATGGCAAGTTTTGAGGATGTCTTATCGGATCAACGCTTGGCTGAGTTAATCACGTTTGTGCGTTCAAACCTTGGAGACAGAAACGAACCCGTCACAGCGGAGCACGTTCGAGAGGTAAGAGAGACACTTGAAGCAGCAGGTTACGCTGGAGGATTACACACCACACCTGAAATGTACGAAAATCGAGATAAGAACATTAACATTCGCTAGGTTCTCGACGTATTCGATTAGCTCAGCAAGTAATAAGTAAGTTTTAACATTGATTAATAAACCCAAAGGAGACCAGTGCGTCTCCTTTTCTTTTTGCCATAACCCGAGTTTTCGATACTTTGCCGTACAACACAATTGTAACTAACTGATTACACAATTAAGCAGAGCTGCACATAATGCGATCAATCTCGCAGAACAAAGATGACACCAAGTGCATAATATGCAAAATTTTCTAAAGATGTACTAAGGACAGTTATGGATACAACTACACTCATCTACGATACGTTGGAAGGCCTGTCGAGCGCAAAGCCACAGCAACACGCTCAAATCCGCCAAAATCTATATAACCAATTAGATTTATCATTTGAGAAGCAGTTGGCTTTGTATTCATCAGTTCTTGGTCCAGCAAGTGCTGGTAGATTGACCGACTTGGATAGTGCAGTGATGTCTGCACGCAAGATTGTTGGCTTAGAAAACAGCTAAACAACCTTCAACCTATCTCAACTTTAACGCTGCCATTGTGCAGCGTTTTTTTATGGACGCTATTTACGATAAGGACGGTTGGTTACGATAAACGTCGTTAGTTACGATAAATACGGTTAGTTGCGATAAACGCGGTTAAGTAAGATAAGTGCAGTTGGGCCTATTTTTCAAGCTACACGCATTCTCATTTGGTTAATCTTATGTTCCATTTTTAACAGGTGTGCAACCTCAACAATGGCGCTAATGTTAGTAGCACGTTAACCACACATCGGATGGAAGAATCATGAGAGTACTTATTGAATATACACAAACAGGCAAATACCGTGATCATGCGTGGGAAGCACTAACTATTCGTTCAAAAGGCGAAATTCAAGCTGTGACTCCCTCTTATGCGGCTCAACTTATCGAACAGAACCGCGCCAGCTTATCGACCACTGAAAATCAAGATATCGTCATCCAACCTTAATGAGTTTAGGAACTATCCCTCCCGGTTCTTAAATTCTCTGCTTTACTCGCTTTAGTTATCAATACGATACTGAGAAAAACAGAGTTTGATGACATAAAAAAAACGCTGCACGGATGCAGCGTTTTCTTGTTTCTAACGTAGATAGCTTTTGACGTAGATAGCCTCTAACGTACATAGCTCTTAACGTAGACAGCTTTAACGTAAACAGCTTTAACGTAAATCGTCTAATTATTTTGGCAGGTTTTCTAACGCTTCAACCATCGTCATTAGTTTATCGACAATTCTTTCGCCATCGACTCTCAAGCCATTGTGTTCGTACTCGTTAGTGATCCACGCTTTTGAGTTTGGAATATTGGCTAGCGTTTCACGGCTGTAATCCAGCTCTACATACATATCATCCGCATAAACCGCACATGCCATCGGAACCGTATTCTTGCTCAGTTGCTCTGCGTTATACAAAGAACCCCAATCTGATTTCTCAGCCAACATGTTTGCCGCTTCACGTAATGGCTTCAGCGTTTCTAGTTGGTCGAACATCCATGGGTACACCATTTCTCCGGTAAACCAGAACTCGCTACCCGATTGGTAGTTAAAGTGTGGGTACTGTTCACGAACTCTGTGAGCCGACCATTTTGACGCAGTGCCTTGGCAGTAAATCGATTCATGCAAAATAGCGTAGATTGGGTTCGTTAGGTAACCCTGCTCTTGCTGCATTTGATTTAAGAAGCTGTAGCTTAACTGCTTGCTTCCGTTCACTTCTACAAACGCACTCTCCAATGTGAAATACATCGGCAGATTCGCTTCTCCGCCACCAAGGTTAATACCAATCAGCTGGAACTGTTCAACTGTAAACACCTGACCGTTTGGCAGTCTCACATCGTTGTTGAGCAGGTAATCAGAGATCTCGCGACACATAGCTTGTGCTTGTGGGAACTGAGCAAAGAAGACTCTGTTTTTATCTTCGACACGCTTGTAAGTCGCACGATAAACATCGTCAGCTTCGCGTTCAATAGAAGGAATACCGCCCGTCACGTAGCAACGTTGCAAGCTCTGTGGGAACAGTGACAAATAGCTCAGTGTACAGAAGCCACCAAAGCTTTGGCCAATCGTAGACCATTGTTTAACACCAAACTGCTCACGAATCGCTTCAGCGTCACGAACGATATTGTCGGCTCTGAAATGCGTTAAGTACTCGACTTGTTGTTCTGGAGAAAGGTGCGCCAACGTTTCATGACTGATAACCGTGCTGTTGCCTGTACCACGTTGGTCCAGAAGCAGAACACGGTAGTTTTGCAATGCACGCTTTAACCAACCCGATTGCCCGCTAACACGTGGAGAAGGAAAGCCTGGGCCGCCCTGAAAGTAGATCAACCACGGCAGCTCTTGCGCATCTTTAGCGAGATCAACCAGCTCACGTGCGAAGACTTGGATCTGTTGTCCATCTTTGGCTTGATAATCAAGTGGCAACTCGAAAGAGTGCTGACGATACAGGGTGGTTCCATCAATAAAGTTAGCTTGCACGCTTCATTCCTTTTTATCTGATTCTAAAGTCATTGGTACGAATAAAAATGGCGCCCTTTGGCACCCTTATGAGCAAGATACGCATAGTAGCTTGTAAATGAAACCGTTTGTTTAACATGAATGTGAAGGTGCTTCGTTTAAATGTTCAATTACCTCTCAATGGGTAACAGCGTGTGTCAAAACAGTCAGTTTAGAAGAGGTTGATCCAGCGAGAGAGTAAATGAATGAGGTAAAGAAAATCCAAAGCGTGAGGCAAATAAAAAGAGCTTAACGAGGTGAGGATACGTTAAGCTCTTTGGTTTTATCTGTGTTGATAAACTAACTCGCTTATTTGCCGTTAATCTATCGAACCTGTTAGTTCTAATGAACCTAATAAATCGAGCGACTATGAAGCCGTCAGTTCACCGGCACCTTGAGTCGAGCGTTCGCTGCTCTGAACTAAGATTGCGGTAGCGGTCTCTTTCAGTGCCGCCCACTCTCCATCATCCACCTCAATGCCATCGTTCCACGCTTTCTCTTGAGTTTTAAAAAGCGCTTCCGATTCAATGTGTGTTTGGTAGCCATCTGACAAACGTTCGATATCGAAATCCTGGACGGAAAGTTCGATGGTCATATTGTGGATATGTTCGACCGATGCCAGTGGCAAATCTGATAAAAACAGTTCTGGTGCAACGCAACCACGATTAAGCACATACAAAGTGCTCTTAGGGTTAGAGCCGTTATCCCAACGTGCCATGCACGCGATACCTTTCGCAGCCAGCTTTACAAGCTCGCTATACGCCAACCAACGGTTGTGGCAGTTATTTAGCTCAATTTTAAGCGTCTTCTTACCAACCATTTTTTCAATCGAGTAGTCCATAATCACAGGAAGATGACACGCCAAACTCGCCTTGTGCAGATCGACTTCAACCGTATTATCACTGCGCACTTGAATATCGACAGGGCGGTCGTCTTCTAGCCCGATGAAATTGCTCGCACTGTTAAAATGACGAACACCATCCAAACCGACCATTTGTAAATCTGCCACCATGTTCGCTATCACATCAGCTTCACCACATGTACGACGCATACCTAAAAAGGCTTTATTGACGGCCGCTACCAGTTCATTGTGAGAAACGATCATAACGATTTACCTCCATGTTGGCCTTTCGCCGTTGTGCTGTGAATAGGTGTACTGTGAGTTGGTGTGCTGTGAATTGAAACATTTTGCGAACCAGACAGTTCAGCTTCACTTGGTAATATTGGGAACACCCATTCGTCCTGATGAATCTCATCAAGCAGCGGTGCGCCTTGGAAAAACGTTACTCGTACCCAACGGTCTGAGCGAGGATCAAACTTAGTCGCACCAAACATTGCTAGCTTACAACGCAGTAAGTGCATTGGTGGCGAATCTTGATGAAGCACATTCATTTGAATGTCGCCCATCGCTTTGTTACCTAGCGTCCACACACGGCGCGCAATTGCACGGTGTTGCGGCTGTTTAACAAGGAACTCAGCCAATGAAAGCTCAGGCGCGAATTGCAATAAAGCATGGTACAAACGGTAAGCTTGACGGCCAATATCCAACGGCAGTTCACGCTCTTCACCCAGCTCTTCACCTCGAACACCGAGTCTTGGCTCTTCTTTGTCTTGAGAGCGATACCAGAACCAGTAGTTGTTCTCTGCTTTTGTAAAGTCGGTCGTGATCGCCCAGCGATACTTCTCTTCTAGTACAACAAGAAGATCTTGAATCTTTTTGCCGCTAGGAAGCGACAGTGTTTCGCTGCAATTCATTTGCTCTTGATGGGCGTCCACTAATTCTGGGTACAATTCCATCAAGCATGAGATAAGGATTTCTTGGGCTTCCATACTCATGTGCTTAGATTGTTCGACTAACTGTGCCCATGTATCGCACAGGCTGACAGAAGCTTCTAATGATTGTTCTGTGTGCTTCAAATCATCAACAGCGGCTTTGTTCAGCTCTTGCTGTGTTTCATTGATGGTAACGACTTGTTCTAAATGACAAATCGCTTTTTTAACTAAGGTACGTAGTGGCTCGATCAACGCCGTATCAGTCTGACTACACAACACGTCCGCCAATGCATGTTCACGGGTTGTCATCCACTGATCGACAATACTAGGGTGGTTAATCAGGTATGGCGCCATACCTAAACCAGTCGCATTACCAACACCAAGGTAACGTTGTAATCCTCGATGCAAGGTAATCGCTTGTTCACCACCCTGTTGTTCGGCTAGGTAATGAACCCAATCTAGGCTGAACTCACGCAGCATATAAACTGCACACATTTGCGCACTAAATGACTGATTAAAATCTTCATTTTTCTCTAAGATTTTAAAGTCTGCAATGCCAAATTTGCCATTCCCATAAACGGCAGTGGTTCGTAGGATGTAGCCTACTTCAGCGAGTTCTTTTGGCGTTGGTTGAACACCTTTCGCCAAGTGACTCACGATGTGTTCAAACACACGTACACTTTTGTTTGCACGCGCTAAAACAAGTACGTTATTTGGATTACGGCCGGCTTCTTGAAGCGGTACATTCGCACGAAGTCTTTCAAGTAGGGTGACATCAACATCACCAAGAACAAGCGCAAACGTTACGTCCCACTTTTCAGCAATTACACGGTCATTTCGTTCGTCATCTGCAATTTCATCGCAAAAAACAACCAAATGATAAACATGGTTTGGCGTCGCTAGCTTATAGATAACATGACCAAAACCTTGAGCGTCTAATTGCCACTCATGTTTCGTCACTTTCCACTCTTGCTGCGCCATTTTACGAATCAGAGTTCTCACGAAGCTGATGCGTGTTTGGTGCATCGCACCTAGCCTTTCCGGTGCCATGACGATCGTTGCGTCACGTAATGCTGATTCAGTGTAGGTAGAACGATGTGCATCCATTTTGCTCACCACCTTATAGTTATAGGATTTTGCTAGCCATTCAGAACCGATCGTTGCCGTCATTTGAAGCATTCGTTATTACAGTATGCTGGTTAGCTTTCACGTTATGTGGGGCCAGCGAGCTCGCCCCTTATTATTTGTCCTGACTAGATCGATTGACCTAAATACTTTGCCGTCCGGTGTATCTTCACCAGTACGGTTTTGCTGTTCCTTTCGGAATTTTTGCATCAGCCTTCTTTCGAAGGCTGATTTGTTCTTATTCAATCAGTTTCTTTTTTACAGAGCTCTTGTCTTACAGAGCCCTTTTCTTTACAAAATCTGCTCTTTAAAAAACTTGTTCTTTAAAAACCTTGTTCTTTCGCCATCTTGATTGCGATTTGAGGCGCATTCCAAAGCGATGGCAGTAAGATTATGGACACCGGTACCGCTGTGATTACAATGAACGATTGCAGCGCAGAGATTCCGCCTGAACCTAGGGAAATCAGAATCAATGCTGTTACCCCCATCATCACACCCCAGAAAGTACGAATAATTGCGTTAGGCTCTGTCTCACCACTGACTACCACACTGATGGTGTAAGTCATTGAGTCACCTGTCGTTACGATGAAGATCGTCGTCAAGATCAAGAACAGAATAGAGATAAGCATTGGCATTGGTAGTTGCTGAGTTACTGCCAGTAGCGCGCCAGGTAAATTAAAGCCTTCGAACGCTTTACTTACGCTGCCTGGGTCTGCAATTTCAAACGCAAGGCCAGAACCGCCAACAATGGTGAACCAGAAACATGTTACGAACGGTGCAATAAGACTGATGGTTGAAACCAACTGGCGAATACTACGGCCGCGTGAAATACGTGCGATGAAGATTGCCATCATTGGGCCGTAACCTAAGAACCAACCCCAGAAGAATACTGTCCACCAGCTCAACCAACCTTCGTCACCACGGTATGTTGCCATTGGGATGAAGTTATCTATCATGCTGCCTACACCTTGGATGTAGCCATTGAAGATGAAGTTCGTTGGTCCGAAGATAAGGATGTAGACCATCAATGCCATTGCTAAAATTACGTTGTAACGGCTTAGCATTTGCATTCCGCGATTAAGACCACTTAATGCAGACAATGTGTAAAGCACGATAGCGAACAAGATAATGATTAGCTGAGTCGTGAAGCCATCTGGAATACCAAACAGTTCATTTAGAGCGTAGCTGACTTGCAAGCCTAAGAAGCCAATCGGACCGATGGTGCCCGCTGCTACTGCAACAATACAACATGCATCAATCAATGCGCCTGTATGGCCTTTCAGAGCTCTTTCGCCCAATACAGGGTAAAGAAGAATACGAGGTTTAAGCGGTAAGCCTTTGTCGTAGTGAAGGTGCATAACCACGATAGACGTTAAGCTACCAACGATTGCCCATGCAAGAAAACCCCAGTGCATGAATGATTGTGATAGAGCATTCACCGCGCCTTGTTGTGCATTTTCTTGTGCGCCATACAACGGAGGTGGACTCACATAGTGCGCGATAGGCTCTGCTGCCGCCCAAAATACGCCGCCACCCGCAAGTAGTGTACAGAAGATGATTGCCATCCAGCGGAAGCCATCCATCTCAGGCTTATCGATGCCACCTAGGATAACCTTGCCTGTTCGCCCTGCCGCTAGGCCAAGACCAATAAGAAAAGTCAGAAGAAGAAGCATTTGCCAATAAGGGCCGAACACTTTTACAGACCAAGCAAAACCCGTGTTTACTAGGCTTGATAACAGCTCGCCATCAAACAAAGCAAGGGCTACGAACAGAGCAATAAAGCCGCCGCTGTACCATAGTGCTGGGTTGGTTAGTCCTAATTTGTCTGAAGTAGATTCAGACTGTGTATTATTGTTTGCTGTGTTTGTTTGACCCGCATTTACGTTTGAAGATTTCACGCTATTGGTTAAATCAGACATACTCTGACTCCAGAGGTTTCTTTGCAGCTGTCACTTTAATGATGACTACAAGAGGTGTATTTAACACCTGCCCTATTGTTTTTTGTGTTGGGCAGGCTAATCCATGTTTGGGTTACCGCGTTGCGAAATAGACCGTTGTTCCTTTTGAATAGTGAAATTGGTTAAAACAGCACGTCTAAATGAACGTTTATTAGAAGGCTGCTAATTCGATGATTGCTAGTGAAAAAACACTTAACCCTTGCTTTGAGGCTCTAGGCCATCTTTCAAGAAGTTAAACCAGTTTTCTCCCAAGACTTGCCCAGCTTCAGACTCGCTGAAACCATGGCGCATCAATCCGTTATAGATGTTTTCCATACCCGCACTACCACAGAACCAAGGCAGCGCATCTGGCCAACCTGAGTTGTTTGCAGAGCCTTCACCATAGTCCATTGCTTTAGACCAACGACCATTTCTCATCCATTCAAGAACGGCTTGAGGTTGGTTTAAGCATAGGTCACTACCAATACCTAGGTGTTCTACGCCAACCATGTCAGCAGTCGTTGCAACCATTTGGCAGAAATCTTCCAACGTACATTGGCTGCCGTTTGGTAGGTGGAATGGGTATAAGCTGAATCCGATTAAGCCACCGCGTGCGGTTAGGGCTTTAATCACATCGTTTGATTTATTTCGTAATGCATCATGAGCAAACGTAGGGTTCGCGTGGCTGATACAAATAGGACGAGAAGACAGGTCAATCGCTTCAAGTGTTGAGCGTTCAGCGCTGTGAGACATATCGATGATCATGCCCACTCGGTTCATCTCTTCGATAGCCTGTTTACCAAAGCGCGTGATGCCTGTGTCGTTCTGCTCATAACAACCCGTCGCCAGTAAGCTTTGGTTGTTGTAAGTAAGCTGCATGATCAAAAGACCCTGCTGACGCATCACTTCGATAAGACCAATCTCATCATCGATTGGCGAACAGTTTTGAGCACCTAGAAAAATGCCGACTTTTCCCGTCGCTTTTGCAGTTTCAACATCAGCCATTGAATGAATCGGCATGATAATATCTGCATTTTGCTCGAATCTTAGATTCCACTCAGCAAAGCGAGATAAGGTTTCACGAGCTGTCTCGTGGTAAACCGCGGTAGCGTGAACTGCTGTAATGCCGCTCGCCTTTAGTGTTTGGAAATATTCTCTGTTCCAATTGCAGTATTGCAATCCATCTATAACAATCCGTTGCTGGTACATAACCACTCCTATTGAAAGCTCAGTGTTCTAGCTCGGTTTTGAAAACACGCTCAAATAACATGTTTTCAAAAATGGGTTAAATCACTTACTGGGTGCTCAGTCTTTGAAATCTACATTGATTGAGCGTAATTGGGTTTGGATGTTGGCCTGACTCTGTGAATCAGGCCAATTCGATAGCTGGATAGCTAGAGACTTAATATCTTCAGCTATCCAATTCTTATATAGAAAGCTGCTTAGTAAGGACGCTGGTAAGCTGTCTTCACCACTGTGTAGAACTCTTTCGCGTATTGACCTTGCTCACGAGGACCGAAGCTAGACTCTTTACGACCACCAAACGGTACGTGGTAATCGGTGCCTGCTGTTGGTAGGTTCACCATCACACAACCTGTTTGCGCTTGTTGCTTGAACATTGCGCTAGTACGTAGGCTTTGAGTAATAATGCCGCCCGTTAGACCAAAGCGAGTATCGTTTGTTGTCGCAATCGCTTCTTCTAGGTCAGCGACACGAATCACGCTTGCCATTGGTGCAAACACTTCTTCTTGGTTCACTTCCCAATCGTTCTTAGTGTTTAAGAACAGCGTTGGAGACATGTAGAAACCTTCGTGTTTCATGCTTAGGCGTTCGCCACCGAATGCTAGTTCACCGCCGCTTTGACGTGCTTTCTCAACCCAACCTAGGTTTGCTTCAAGTTGGTTGCCGTCAACAACAGGGCCCATAAACACGCCGTCTTCTAGTGCGTGACCCACTTTCAGCTCGCTCATACGTTTGATTAGTGCTTCAACGTATTGGTCGTGAATGCCATCCATAACCACTAGACGAGAAGATGCTGTACATTTTTGACCTGCGCCAGAGAATGAACCTGCAATCGTTGCATCAACGGCTGTTTGGATATCAGCATCATCTGCAACCACAAGTGCGTTCTTGCTGCCCATTTCTAGTTGGCAACGAACGAAGTTTGGCGCTGTAGCAGCCGCAACCTTACGACCTGTATCAACAGAACCAGTAAAGCTCACACCGTTCACCTCTTTAGAGTTGATCAGTGCATCACCTACTTTTGAACCACTACCTAGAACAAGGTTGAACGTGCCTGCTGGCATGCCTTGACGGTGGATAATTTCAGTTAATGCAACCGCACTTGCTGGTGTTAGGTTTGCTGGTTTCCAAATAACACTGTTACCGAAAGCAAGCGCTGGAGCGATTTTCCAAGCAGCAGTCGCTGTCGGGAAGTTCCAAGGAGAGATGATGCCGATAACACCCACCGCTTCACGAGTCACTTCAACAGAAACGCCAGGGCGTACTGATTCTGCGTTGTCGCCAATTTGACGAAGTACTTCTGCCGCAAAGTACTGGAAGAACTGACCTGCACGGTAAATTTCGCCACGACCTTCAGCAAAAGGCTTACCTTCTTCACGAGAAAGCAACGTACCTAGCTCATCACAACGTGCAATTAGCTCGTCACCAATCGCTTGAAGTACTGCTTGCTTACGTTCAATCGGCGTTTTTTCCCACTCTGGTTGAGCGTGCTTTGCCGCTGAAATCGCCTGTTGAACTTGGTCAGCACTTGCTTGTGCGAAGTTACCGATGTTTTCAGAAATATCTGATGGGTTAATGTTCGCAACGGTGCTTACACCCGCTTGCCATTCGCCGCCAATGTAAAGTGCGTTTTCTGCTTGAACATTCTGTAATTGAGTCATCATTCTGTCCTTGTAACGGTTAGGTTGCGTTTGAGCCTGGCAACCATCTGATTAATGAATAAAACGTTAATTTATATAAGAAATAACGTTTAAATCTTGTATCTAAAACTGAACCAAGACGCTTGTATCAATAAAGATCTTTACAGACAAATAGCTTTAATCCGCAAATTGCCTCAGTTCACAGTATCTTTATTCAGGTTGAGAGGCTGATGCGTAAACCACGAACTCAACCAACATTTCTTCTCTTGCTAACCCTGCAACGACGACCGCAGCACGGTTTGGATAAGGTGCATTGAAGTATTCTCCGTATACGCTGTTGACCGTTTTTAGATATTCACGGTCTGTCACGTAAATCAGAACTTGCAGCACTGAATCCATAGATTCGCCTGCACACTCCAACGTATGAACAAGGTTGTTAAAAGTCTGACGCGTTTGCGCTTCGATACCGCCTTCTACTACTGCGCCAGTTTCATCAATTGGAATCTGCGCTGTGTATAGAGTGCCGTTATTAACGATTGCCCACTCTAGTGGTGCTTTTGAAGCGAAAAGCTCGGTTTTTACTGGGTGTTTTTTAGTTTGTGCGTTCACGATTCCATCCAACTTTGTAACAACTATGTTTCAAGATGGTTAAATACTGCACCTTGACGACTGATAAATCTAACGGTAAATTTTGTGCATTTGATAAATAAAATCTATCACCTTTAAAAAAGTAAGGTATAGCAAGGCCTAGAGAAGGATTCCTGTCATGAGTATTAAGCTACAACAGTTAAAACATTTTGTTTTAGTGGTCGAAGAAGGCGGATTTAGAGCGGCATCTCACCGAGCAAATCGCTCGCAAGCGGCACTTTCAACATCGATAAAAGAGCTAGAAAAAATTCTCGGCCAACCACTGTTTGAAACGGGCAACAAATCGACGCTGACACCTTTTGGCGAAATATGTTTACCAAAAATCATTCAATTCTTAAATGTTTACAAGGCATTAGATAACGACCTCCGTGCTGCAGCAGCTGGCCAACAAGGGCGAGTTCGAATAGCGAGTGTCCCTTCAGTAGCCGCAAAACTAATCCCTAGTGTTTTAGGGGCTTTTTGCGAAAAGTACCCCAATGTTGAGGTCAGCTTAATTGACGATAATGCGGCAGGTGTGGAAGCGAGATTACTCTCTGGAGAGGTGGATGTTGCACTCGGAAATAGCTCCCATCTAGAAGAAGAGAGCATCGATTTCACGCCTTTGCTCTCTGACCCTATTGGTGTGGTCTGTCTCAAAGACAACCCCATCGCCTCTCAACGAGAGGGAATAGAATGGCAAACTTTGTTAAAACAACCCTTCATTCGCAACGGTACTTGTACCCTACTTGACCCAACACCCGCACGAATGCTCAGCGAACAGGCTCTGTATTCAGTAGAGAACATCACTTCGTTGTTTTCGGTGTTAGAACTCGGGATAGGCGTGACCACGCTACCTAAGCTGGCTTTCCCGACCAATGAAACCCGTTTGGTGTGGATCCCATTGATTGACCCACCCTTACAACGTCAGATCGGTATTTTCAGATTGGCTGACCGTACGATCTCGCCACAAGCACAAGCCTTTCATGACTTATGTATTCAATACCTAAGCTATGAAGAGTAATAGAGAAACATGAATGAAGGCGCTTCCTATAGGCCTATTGATACGACAAACATCTTTAGATTCCGATTATTTCTGTATTGAAACTGTGATTTCTGGGTCGATGCTCTACGAATTCGTCCGATAATAATTCGACCCAACCTCAGCGATACCTCTATTTTTGAGTCAATTAACCCGTACTTTCCATCTGCACGTATGTTTCCTCGCCCTCATCATTGACCCTAGATCTTGTTGCATCAGTGGTTGGGTGATGCATTTTTCATCAAATTTTCATCTTGAACCCGGTGCTGGGCGTGTTGATTTGCGTTCCAATACATCAATAATGAAAATATGATAACGATATTAAAAAATATTAGCTTAATGATAAGGAGCACCATACTGCTATTTCACTGCACAAACGAAACCTTCCAATCTCAACAAAATCTTGGTTATACCCCGCTTCGAATACCAACCCGTCATCACATTTAGAAAAGACTCTAAGTCATTGAATATGCTTATTTGATAACGTCATATCTTAATATTTTTTCTCTCTAATTTTCTGGGTAAAACCTCCCTTTTCTCGCTATAAACAAAGCATTTTAAATATTCATGGATTTAATAATAGAACTATTACTTTCATAAATGAAAAACACTTATTTCAAAAATGGAATTATTGATGCCGATATTTGTCGTTTTGATCACATAATTTTAGGCGTAGTTTATATTTTGTCGAAACGATAGCGAGTTAGTTTTTAACGTTTAATTTCGTCAGGAGATATAAAGCCAGAAAGATTATTTCTTTGTTAACAAGTAAAGGTTTATTAACAAGTCAAATTGCTATTAACAAGTAAGTGCTAGTAACAAAACATATTCAAACTGTGTTTTATATTGACTTACACTGTTAAATATAAGGTTTTATTATGAGGCTTAATGGGATAAGTAGCGACATCCTTGTTGCTGCTAAAAGAGTTGTTCTCTGCCAAATAGTATTAGCCGTCGGTGTAGTTTTATATGAAGTGTTTTTTGGTAATAAAGTAGATATGGAGTCTTCAGCTTTGGGTGTCGTAATCGCGATGTTACCACCGCTGTTTGGTTTTATATATGCAAGCCTTAAGGTGCACAAGAATCCTAATTATAGTTTACGTGACTTAATGCAAATGAGTCGTGTCGTGAAAATAACCTATACGTTCTTAATGTTTATCTTGGCATTCCAGTTTTTTAAATTGGATAACCCAGTAATATTATACGCGTATATTTTCACAATGATTGGGTACTTCTTAACACCATTTATTACTGCCTCTACAAGATCGGAGTACGTGTAGTATGGATCAAGTCACTACCGCTCACGAATACATAGAGCATCACTTAACCTTCTTAACTACAGGTGATGGTTTCTGGGCGTTCAACATTGACTCAATGTTGGTATCTTGGATCACGGGTTTACTGTTTATTGGAGCTTTTCGATATGTAGTGACCAAGGGCACTAGCGGTGTTCCAGGTCGTTTTCAATGTTTTATCGAGCTTATCTTTGATTTCGTTAACAACCTAGTCAAAGAGATTTTTCAAGCGGAGGATAAATTAATAGGGCCACTGGCATTAACCACTTTTGTTTGGGTGTTGTTAATGAATGCAGTCGACCTATTGCCTATAGATTTAATACCAGGGTTAACTCGTGTAATGGGTTTAGAACACTTTAGAGACCTACCGACAGCGGATGTAAATATCCCAATGTCGATGGCACTCGGTGTGTTTATTTTATTGTTAACTTATACGTTTAAAAATAAAGGTTTGAAAGGCTTTATCAAAGAGCTAACTACTCAGCCATTTGATAACCCTCTTTTATATCCTGTTAACTTTGTTCTTGAATTAATAACATTAATTTCAAAGCCAATATCACTAGGCTTACGATTATTCGGAAATATGTATGCAGGCGAGATGATATTCATCCTTATCGCACTAATGCCTTGGTGGATGCAATGGGCACTAAGTGTTCCATGGGCCTTATTCCACATATTAATCGTATTCTTACAAGCATTTATATTTATGGTACTTACCGTTGTTTACTTAGCAATGGCAACAGAAGAACACCACTAATTAATAACTAAAAAATTAACTAACACATTATTTATCGGAGATACAAATGGATATCGTAAGCGCAGTTTTATATGTAGCAGGTGCATTACTGATCGGTTTAGGTGCAGCAGGTGCAGCATCTGGTATTGGTAACTTAGCAGGTAAATACCTTGAAGGTGTTGCTCGTCAACCAGACCTTACTCCAATGCTTCGTACTCAATTCTTCATCATGATGGGCCTTGTGGATGCTGTACCGATGATCGGTGTTGGTATCGGTCTATACATCATCTTTGCCGTGGCTTAATTAAAAGCTTTGAAAAGATCGATTTGTAAATAATCAAGATTTAGTGAGGAAGGTATGAACTTAAATGCCAGCATGTTTGGTCAAGCAATCTCATTCGTGATTTTTGTTTGGCTATGCATGAAATATGTATGGCCCCCTCTCACCGCGATGTTAGACGAGCGCCAAAAAGAAATCGCTGATGGTTTACGCCACTCAGAGAATGCAGCGAAAGAGCTAGAACTAGCAAAATCAAATGGCGCTCAACTCGTCGCAGATGCGAAAAAAAATGTGACCGAACTGATTGAGCAAGGCAAAAAACGCCGCAACGAAATCATCACCTTAGCTCACCAAGAAGGTGAGCAAGAAAAGGCACGCATCTTAGAGCAAGGTAGAGCTGAGCTAGAAGGCGAACGTCAAAAGTTACGCCGTGAACTTCAGGCGGATATGGCAGATGCTGTTATTCAAAGTGCACAGAAATTGATTAGCAAAAACCTAGATTCTGAAACGAACCGAGCGTTAGTTGATCAAATGATAAGCGAACTCTAAACGGAGGCAATATGTCAGATTACACCAATATTGCTCATCCCTACGCTAAAGCATCGTTCGACTTTGCTTTAGGTGAAAACAAGTTACAAGAGTGGCACTCAATGCTGTCCATTCTTGTGACGGTAGCGGAAGAAGAAACGATCGCTAAACAGATTTCATCAGCAGAAGGTGTTCACACACAGCAATCTGAAGAACTGGTCAATCTCATCATTCACGTTTGCCAAGGACTCGTTGATGACCACGTCATTAATCTCATTAAAGTCTTGGCTGAGAATGGCCGTCTTGCAGTGATCAGAGACTTGTTTAACTTGTTCAGCGACCTAAAGGACGAACATGAACGTGTAATCCCTGTCACTGTCACCAGTTCAGAATTGCTTACACAAGATCAAGTTACATCACTCACTGCTGCACTTGAGAAGAAATTAGAACGTCAGGTTGAAATGGAACAGGTTATTGATGACTCGCTGGTTGGCGGGATCGTCATCAAGGCGGGTGAAACCGTCATCGATGGTTCTTTGAACACATCAATTAACCGATTAGCCCATCAACTTCACGCGAGATAGGTAACAATTATGCAATTAAATTCAAATGAAATCAGCGATCTAATCAAAGATCGCATCTCGAAATTTA
Source organism: Vibrio sp. 10N.222.47.A9 (assembly GCF_963872585.1). NCBI lineage: Bacteria > Pseudomonadati > Pseudomonadota > Gammaproteobacteria > Vibrionales > Vibrionaceae > Vibrio > Vibrio sp. 10N.222.47.A9. The sequence continues at coordinate 35,169 of NZ_CAWNBB010000059.1, forward strand.
ATGTGAGCACCGAAGCTCGCAACGAAGGCACCATAGTCTCGGTTCGTGACGGCATCATTACCATTAACGGCCTTGCAGATGTCATGCAGGGTGAGATGATCGAGCTTCCAGGTGGCAAATACGCCCTCGCACTTAACCTTGATACCCACTCAGTCGGTGCCGTGGTTATGGGTCCCTACACTGACCTCTCGGAAGGTATGAAAGTGAAAGGGACAGGTCGTATCTTGGAAGTACCAGTCGGTAACGGACTTCTTGGCCGTGTAGTGAACACATTAGGCGAGCCAATCGATGGCAAAGGCCCAGTGAGTTGTGACCGACTCGACCCTGTAGAAGTAATTGCACCCGGCGTAATCGAGCGTAAGTCCGTCGATCAGCCCATTCAAACCGGTTATAAAGCCGTTGATACCATGGTGCCTATCGGTCGTGGTCAACGTGAACTTATCATCGGTGACCGTCAGACTGGTAAAACAGCGCTAGCCATCGATGCGATCATCAATCAGAAAGATTCTGGTATCAAATGTGTGTACGTGGCTATTGGCCAGAAAGCCTCCACTATCGCAAACGTTGTTCGTAAACTGGAAGACCACGATGCGCTTAAAAACACCATCGTTGTTGTCGCATCAGCATCAGAATCAGCCGCGCTTCAATACCTAGCACCCTATGCAGGTTGCACAATGGGCGAATACTTCCGTGACCGCGGTGAAGATGCACTGATCATCTATGATGACCTATCAAAACAAGCCGTCGCTTACCGTCAAATCTCATTGCTACTTAAGCGTCCACCGGGTCGTGAAGCTTTCCCTGGCGACGTATTCTACCTTCACTCACGCCTGTTAGAACGTGCTGCAAGAGTGAATGCGGAATACGTAGAGAAGTTCACGAACGGTGAAGTGAAAGGCCAAACAGGCTCACTGACAGCGCTTCCTATCATTGAAACTCAAGCGGGTGATGTATCTGCGTTTGTACCAACCAACGTAATCTCAATTACTGATGGTCAGGTTTTCCTACAAACCCAACTGTTTAACTCAGGCCTACGTCCTGCTGTTGACCCTGGTATCTCGGTATCTCGTGTGGGTGGCGCTGCACAGTGCAAGATCATCAAGAAACTGTCTGGTGGTATCCGTACATCGTTAGCTCAATACCGCGAGTTAGCCGCATTTGCTCAGTTCTCTTCTGACTTAGATGACATGACTCGTAAGCAGCTTGACCATGGTGAGCGTGTAACCGAACTGATGAAGCAAAAGCAGTACTCTCCAATGTCTGTCGCTGAGCAAGCAACGGTTATCTACGCAGCAGAAAAAGGCTATTTGGCTGACGTAGAGTTGAACAAGATTGCGCGTTTTGAAGAAGAATTGATTGCTTACGCGAAAGGTCAAAACCCAGAGTTGTTCGACACCATCAACGCTAATGGTGACTACAACGATGAAATTGATGGCGCTCTTGCAAAGCTTCTCGGTGACTTTGTAGCGTTGAAAGCTTGGTAAACGCTCCGGTTTGTTGGCTGGAAATCAAAACAAATTAGGAGCAGATAATGGCAAATACTAAAGAAATTCGCACCAAGATAGGCAGTGTTAGTAACACTCAGAAAATCACCAGTGCAATGGAGATGGTTGCGGCAAGTAAGATGCGTAAAGTTCAAGACAATATGACGCTAACACGTCCATATGCCGAGAACATGCGTAAAGTTATCTCTCATGTCGCATCAGGGTCGCTGGAATACCAGCACCCCTACCTTCAACAGCGTGAACCAAAACGCGTTGCTTACATCATTATTTCGTCCGATCGAGGCTTATGTGGTGGCTTGAACTCGAATTTGTTCAAGAAAGTGTTAGAAGAAATGGAGATGTGGCGTACCAAAGGCGTTGAAGTAGAAACGACCTTGATTGGTTCAAAAGCTATCTCATTTTTCCAACGCAGCGGCAATGTTATCGCGCAAACGTCAGGCCTTGGTGACGCGCCAAAATTAGAAGACATTTTAGGTACGGTTAACGCGATGCTAGGGCATTACGACGACGAAAAAATCGATAGTTTGTATCTCGTGTATAACCAGTTCATCAACACCATGGTTCAAGAACCAACGACCTTGCAGTTGCTTCCCCACCCTTCAGATTCTGAGGCCGATGGAGGTGCGAAAAAAGCACGTCGTTGGGACTACATCTATGAACAAGCACCAAGAGACATCCTCTCTGAGCTGTTACATCGATACATTGAATCGCAAGTGTATCAGGGCATCGTCGAGAGCATTGCCTGTGAGCAAGCAGCCCGAATGGTGGCCATGAAAGCGGCGACCGATAACGCAGGCCAACTCATCGATGATTTGCAGTTGGTATACAACAAAGCGCGACAGGCTGCCATTACCCAAGAACTGAGTGAAATAGTCTCAGGAGCTCAAGCTGTCTAAGGGCAGGAAAGAGTGGGTTAAGAATAGAATTTGAGGATTTAGAGATGAGTGTTGGAAAAATAGTTAAAGTTATCGGCGCGGTGGTAGACGTCGAGTTCAGCGGCGGCAACAGCCCACGCGTTTATGATGCATTGAAAGTGACTAGCGAGGAAGCAAGCTCGCTCGTATTAGAAGTTCAACAACAGTTGGGTGGCAGTATCGTTCGTTGTATTGCAATGGGTACGTCAGATGGCTTGCGCCGCGGCCTAACTGTTGAAAACACCGGTTCTCCAATCACCGTTCCTGTGGGCGAAGAAACTTTAGGCCGTATCATGAACGTTCTCGGTCAGCCCATCGATGAGTGCGGTGAAATCGGTCAAAAAGAAAGCTACGAAATTCACCGTGAAGCACCCTCTTATGAAGAACAAGCAAACAGCACTGAACTTCTTGAGACCGGCGTTAAGGTTATCGACCTTATCTGTCCGTTCGCTAAGGGTGGTAAAATCGGTCTGTTCGGTGGTGCTGGCGTAGGTAAAACCGTCAACATGATGGAGCTTATCAACAACATCGCAAAAGCCCACTCAGGTCTCTCTGTATTTACCGGTGTTGGTGAGCGTACTCGTGAAGGTAACGACTTCTACTACGAGATGAAAGAAGCCGGTGTACTAGACAAAGTGGCCATGGTTTACGGCCAAATGAACGAGCCACCGGGAAACCGTCTACGTGTTGCACTTACAGGCCTGACTATGGCTGAGCGCTTCCGTGATGAAGGTCGTGACGTACTGCTGTTCATTGATAACATCTACCGTTACACACTTGCGGGAACAGAAGTATCAGCACTGCTGGGCCGTATGCCTTCAGCAGTAGGTTACCAACCGACACTCGCTGAAGAGATGGGTGTGCTTCAAGAGCGTATCACTTCGACTAGACAAGGCTCTATCACGTCTATTCAAGCGGTATACGTACCTGCGGATGACTTGACTGACCCATCGCCAGCAACAACTTTTGCTCACTTAGATGCGACCGTTGTACTGTCTCGTAACATTGCGGCATTGGGCCTCTACCCTGCAATCGACCCATTGGATTCAACATCTCGCCAATTGGACCCGCTTGTGGTTGGCCAAGAGCATTACGACATTGCACAAAAAGTACAAACAACGCTACAACGCTACAAAGAGCTAAAAGACATCATCGCGATCCTTGGTATGGATGAGCTATCGACTGAAGACAAACAGACCGTATCTCGCGCTCGTAAGATTGAACGTTTCTTAACTCAGCCTTACCACGTAGCCGAAGTGTTCACTGGTCAGAAAGGTGTATTTGTACCGCTAAGCGAAACACTAAGAGGCTTTAAAGGCCTGTTAGGCGGCGAATATGACGATATCCCAGAGCAGGCATTCTTGTACTGTGGTTCTATCGACGAAGTGCTTAACAAAGCAAAATCACTCTAAGAGGCAGGTGCACCATGTCTATCGGAATTACAGATAATACATTTCAACTTAATATTGTAAGTGCGGAAGGTACGCTGTTTTCAGGTCCAGCGTATGCCCTAGCCGTTTCTGGCGCTGACGGTGAGCTGGGGATCCGCCCCGGTCACTCCCCGCTTCTCAGTAAGATCAAGCCGGGCGTCACAGTGTTTGTCACAGACCCTAAATCAGAGGGGCAAGTGCTCTATGTCTCTGGTGGGATGCTGGAAGTTCAGCCGGATGTGGTAACGGTGTTAGCCGATACTGCCTTGCACGGCCAAGATATTGACCGCGCTCGCGCAGAAGAAGCGAAATATGCAGCTCTAGAAAATATCAATAAGGGCAATGTAGACATCAATTTTGCACAAGCTCAACTTGAACTCGCAAAAGCCGTTGCTCAACTTCGCGCATCAGAACTGACGTCTTCTCGCACTCGCCACTGAGAATAGAACTTAGACGTTTGATGCTTAGTGCTTGATGTGTAAATAGTCTACCCACTTAAACATGATTTAAGTGGGTAGACTACATCAGGAACCCTTCTCTCCCCTCCAACTTCCCCTCCCTTTCAACCGTCCCTAATACATCCTTTTTCACCAACGCTTACACCATTATTTCTCAGCAAAACGCGCTTGGTGCGGGCCCAGTTCATGACCAAGAGGCTGTGTGAGTGAATGATAAAGCTCAGGCTTACGACCACGAATCCAGCGTCTGCCAGTACACATCTCCAACTCTTCCGCTTTTAGCTCCGCAATCACCATATCGTTATCAACGCTATCGGTCTCTGTGATGATTTCACCGTAAGGGCTTAAGATCATCGCATTACCGGTTCTAACTTCATCCATATCAACGCCGACACCATTACTAAACACCACAAACATACCGTTGTCGTGCGCTCTTGCAGGCAACCAACGCATTAACCACTCGCGGCCATTCTTGCCCTGCATTTCAGCACGAATCGCTTCTGGGTTTTCATCTCGGTTAAACCATAACTCTGGGTCAATACGCTTCATCGCATTCTGGCTTCGTGAATGACAACCGCCCGTTTGGTGTGGCGCAATCAATATATCTGCCCCTTTCAAAGCAGTGATCCTGACATTTTCGACCAAGTTGTTATCCCAACAAATCAAGATACCAACTTTGCAGCCATGCGGCGTATCGAACACCGTGTATTGGTCTCCACTGCTCATGTGAGAACTAACAAAGGTGTGCAGTTTTCGATGTTTCTGCACCTCGCCATTAGGCATGGCGAACACGTAGGTGTTGTATAGCTCGCCATCAGTACCCTGCTCGATCAAGCCTGCACCAACACTGATTCCAAATTGTGTTGCCAGTGAAATGAGTTTTTGAGTCGATTCACCGCTCGGTACAGGTTCCGCTAGCACTTCAATTTCATCGCGAGACAAAGCAGACACATGCCAATAACCGGTAATGCACATCTCTGGGAAACTGACGATCTCCACGCCACTGTCCGCAGCCTTTTGAACATATTGCTCTATAACCGATAAGTTATACGCCTTATCACCTGCGTGGTGGTTAAATTGAACCGACGCTACTTTGATGTCTTTCTTCATAATTCGTCCTCAAGCTTCGCTTTATCTGATTGGTATGAACCTAGTATAAAAAATCGATTCAATTCCATATAATGAAAAATATTCTCAATTCAATGAGCATTTTGAATGGAATTTGATCTACTGAAGGCATTTTGTCAGCTGGCTAAATCGGGCAATTACCGTTTGGCGTCAGAGAAGCTCTACATTACTCAATCGGCACTCACTAAAAAGATTCAAAGACTTGAATCCAACATTGGGGCATCTCTGTTTTCTCGTGGTAGAAATGGCGCAGAGCTGACGCACACAGGAAAAACGTTGCTGCCGGAAGCCCAACGTTTGGTTCATTCAATGCAGGCGTTTGAGCAGCTTTCAGGTTCGGTAGTAAAAGGGACTCAGGGGCATTTGAACATTGGCTTTGGTGTGTCCACTTATCATGAAGCGCCTAAACTAATTGCTGCGTATAAACAACAGCAGCCAAATGTTCACATCACCTTGAATGACACCCCTTCTAAGCAGCAGGCGGATGAGTTATTGAGTCACGAACTCGATATCAGCTTCAATCGGATACCCGACACTTCGGATTTAGATAGCCTAACGCTTTTCAATGATTCCCTTGTGATAGCGATACACAAAGATCTTCTCAAGCAAGCGCCAAGCAAAAATCACTTAATCTCTGAGTTATCGAAATGGCCTTATCTAAAGCTGGCCCAACAGCGTGGCCCCGGATTAGACAGACAGATTCAACAATATTGTCTTGCCAATAAAATCGACTTATCAAAGACACAAGAAGCCGACGACATTCTTACCCTGCTGGCGTTAGTTTCGGCCAATATCGGTTTCACTATTGTGCCTAGCAGTGCGCAGTTCATTAGTAACACCGATGTAGAATTCATTGCGTTAGAAGGTGAATACGGCACTTGGCCTGTCGGGTTGATATGGAATGGAGAGAGTGAAAACCCACTCAGGGATAGGTTTGTAGAGTTTGTGGCTCATCAAAAATAAAATTAGGTCAGGACCTAATTTACACCTACAAAAAAGGCTCACTAAATAGTGAGCCTTTTGATATCTGTTTAACGTAAAACCTGGGTCTAACGGTGCTTACGTTTCAAAGTAATAACTTTAGAAGAATTCAATCGAGTTACGGCCGCTTTTGTCGTCACGTGTTGGCTTCGGCGTATCCGCTTTCTTTTTCGGTTTGTTTTCTTTCTTCTTCTCTTTTTTCTCTTTCTTTGGTTCAGCCGTTGCGCTTAGCATTTCTGCTTTGCTTTTCTTAGATTCTTTCTTCTTAGAATCCTTTTTAGACTGACCTTTCTTCGCCTTGTTCTCTTTTTTAGGCGCTTCTTTCTTTTTCGGCTTTTCTGATTCTTCTTGTACTGGCTGATCACACACCACTACATAGTATTCTTGGTTGAATTCAAAGAAGTCGCCATCGTACATTTTACGACGCTTACGGGTTTCTAGCTCACCATTTACCGCTACGTAGCCTTCAGAGATGATGTGTTTAGCTTCTCCGCCACCACTCACTAGGTTAGCAATTTTAAACACTTTGTAGAGCTCGATTGGCTGTGATGAAACATCAATACCAATTGCTTCAATTTCAATCTCTTCGCCTTCTTCGCCCAGCTCTTGGCCTTCGTAATCAGCGTCTTCGTAATGTTCTTGGTCCATGGTGACCTCTACCTAAATATGTACTTCTGAAATATTGGGCGCAGTGTAATCTTAAAACAACTAAATGACCATGTTGAATTGATCAGGTCATTATTTGTTTTAGTGCTGACACCTTCGTTATAACACACCACCAACATTGGAAAGACTCACAAGTTGCTTGGTGTATTCATGCTGGGGATTACCAAACAAAGTCTCAGTGTCACCCTTCTCTATTACCTCGCCTGCTTTCATCACAATGGTGTAATGACACAAGGATTTCACGACATTCAGATCATGACTGATAAACAAATAGGTAAGGCCATACTTTTCTTGAAGTGACTTAAGTAAGTCTAGGACTTGCGCTTGGACGGTTCTGTCGAGTGACGATGTTGGTTCATCAAGCAAGATAAACTCTGGCTTAAGGATCAAAGCACGAGCAATCGCAATACGCTGCCTTTGGCCTCCAGAAAACTCATTCGGATAACGGTGGCGAGTTTCAGGGTCTAGGTCGACCTCTTTCATGACGTCACAAATGCGTTGGTCGAGTTCATTCTCATCCAATTGTTGATGCACTAACAAGCCCTCACCAATCACTTGAGCAACTGACATTCGAGGGTTCAACGCAGAAAATGGGTCTTGAAAGACCACTTGCATGCGGCTTCGAAACGGTAGCATCTGTTGTCGGTTTAAGCCTTGAATTTGTTCGTCTGCGTAAGTAATTGAACCTTCACTTTGCACCAATTTGAGTATCGCCATACCGGTTGTCGATTTACCTGAGCCACTTTCGCCAACTAAACCGATTGAGTGCCCTTTCTTCAAAGTGAACTCCATGTCTGTTACGGCTTTTACATGAGAAATGGTTCGCTTGAATAAACCGCCCGTAATCGGGAACCAAACACGAAGTTGATTAACATCGAGCAGAGGTTCACTTTCCGGAGAAACTGAAACGGGCAAGCCTTTCGGATCAGAGTTGATAAGCTTTTGCGTATAAGGGTGACCTGGTGCATTAAAGAGTGTTTGGCAGTCGTTACTTTCAACCAAGCGACCATCTTTCATTACTGCTACTCTGTCAGCAATTTTACGAACAATACTCAAGTCATGGGTGATAAAGAGCATCGCCATGCCCAGCTCTTGTTGCAGATCTTTTAACAGGTCGAGAATCTGCGCTTGTACCGATACATCCAACGCAGTCGTCGGCTCGTCAGCGATAAGCAGCTCTGGTTCGTTGATCAGTGCCATCGCAATCATCACACGCTGACGCTCTCCACCTGATAGCTCGTGCGGATAGGCTGAAATCTTTTGCTCTGGGTAGCGAATACCCACCTTGGAAAGCCACTCTATCGCCAAGGCTTGCGCTTTGTTGGTTCGCATTCCTCGGTGAATAGAAAGAGTTTCAACCAGCTGCTTACCGACTCTATGAAGTGGGTTCAACGACACCATAGGCTCTTGGAAGATCATACCAATGCGGCCACCACGAATCCCTCGCAATTGCCTTTCAGAACAATTCAGAATGTCGGTACCAGAGAAATTGATCTTACCATTCAAGTAGTGTGACGAGCCTTTAGGCAGTAGTTTCAGTACTGAATTAGCCGTAACCGATTTGCCTGAACCACTCTCGCCCACCAGCGCTAATGTCTCACCTTTGTATATTTCTAAAGAGACATCTTGCGTCACTTGTTCTATCGAGTCTTTACGCCCAAACCCTACCGACAATTTATCAATGGTCAGAACTGGAGATTCATTAGCAGCCTCTGCTGTTAACCCTGAAGTAGGAACTGTATTTGAAGTCATAACCTATCCTTACTTCTGTTGATGTGGGTCGAAAGCATCACGCACCGCTTCACCAACGAAGACAAGTAACGTCAACATCAGAGAAAGTACGACGAAAGCAGAGATACCAAGCCAAGGCGCTTGCAAGTTAGCTTTACCTTGCGCCAATAGCTCACCTAATGAAGGCGAACCTGCAGGAAGACCAAAGCCTAAGAAATCTAACGACGTTAATGTGGTGACCGAGCCTGAAAGGATAAACGGCATCATGGTTAACGACGCCACCATCGCGTTGGGTAACATGTGACGAAGCATAATGCGTTTGTCATCAACACCCATGGCTTGCGCGGCTCTTACATAATCAAAGTTTCGACAGCGTAGGAATTCAGCTCGAACAATCCCCACCAAACTCATCCAACTGAAGAGCACCATTATTCCGAGCAGCCACCAGAAGTTCGGCTCAATAAAACTCGATAGAATGATCAGCAAGAACAGGGTCGGCATACCAGACCAGACTTCAATAAAGCGCTGCCCAAACAAATCGACCCAGCCACCGTAATAACCTTGCGTTGCCCCGACTACGACACCGACCACGCTCGATACAATCGTCAGAATGAAACCAAACAGAACAGAGATACGGAACCCATAAATGATGCGGGCCAATACATCTCGCCCTTTATCATCGGTTCCTAACCAATTCACTGAATCTGGTTCCGATGGCACCGCGCCTGAAATATCGAAGTTTATCGTATCGTAGCTAAAAGGAATGATTGGCCACACGATGTAACCGCTGTCTTCTATTAGTTCGATAACATACGGGTCCTTGTAATCCGCTTCGGTTTCAAACTCGCCGCCAAATTCGGTCTCGGCATACTCATTAATGACAGGTACAAACCACTGATTATCATAAGAAACCAAGAGTGGCTTATCGTTGGCGATGATCTCAGCGAACAGGCTCAATCCAAACAAGATGGTAAATATCCAAAGGGAGATAAAACCACGTTTGTTTGCTTTAAAACGTAACCAACGAGCTTCAGCTAAAGGGTTGTTAAACATTTATTATCAATACCTTTTTATTCATTCGCCATTAACGCGCTTCAAAATCAATTCGAGGATCAACCCAGGTATACGTCAGGTCGGAGATAATACTCAGCACCAAACCAAGCAAGGTCATGATATAGAGAGAACTGAACACCACTGGGTAATCTCGTTGAATGGTCGATTCAAAGCCGAGCAGGCCGATGCCTTCGAGTGAAAACATCACTTCAATCAACATAGAACCCGTGAAGAAAATACTAATAAATGCGCTCGGGAAACCGGCAATAATGATCAACATCGCGTTACGGAAAACATGCTTGTAGAGAATACTGCTCTCGTCCAAACCTTTCGCTCGCGCGGTCACTACATATTGCTTATTGATTTCATCAAGGAAGGAGTTTTTGGTCAACATGCTAAGTGTTGCGAAACCACCGATGACCATCGCAAAAATAGGCAAAGCTAAGTGCCAGAAATAGTCGCCTATTTGCTGATACCAATTGAGCTGGTCGAAGTTACTCGACACTAACCCACGCAATGGGAACCAACTGAAGTAGTTACCACTCGCAAACAAAATAATCAGGATAATCGCAAACAAGAAACCTGGAACGGCATAGCCAACAATCACCACCGCACTCGACCAAATATCAAAGCGAGAGCCGTGATGTATCGCCTTCATGATGCCTAAAGGTATCGAGATCACGTAGATGATTAAGGTACTCCATAACCCCAAGGAGATGGAAACAGGCAGTCGCTCGATGATCAAATCAATAACGTTGCCGCCTTTAAACAGGCTTTCACCGAAGTTAAAGGTCGCGTAATTTTTCAACATGTCGAAGTAGCGAACATGAATCGGCTTATCAAAACCAAACTGCTTTTTGATCTCTTCAACCACTTCAGGATCAAGCCCGCGAGAGCCTTTATAGCCACTGGCAGACGCTTGGTCACTTTCGCTTAAATCAACTTCTTGTCCACCACCAGAAAAACGCTCCATGATGCCAGAGTTATGCCCTTCTAATTGAGCAACGGCTTGCTCTACCGGACCACCCGGAGCGATCTGGATGATGAAAAAGTTGATGGTGATGATCGCCCACAGCGTGGGGATCACCAACAGTAAACGCCGAAATATATACGCGGCCATGCTAACTAACTCCTAGCGACGTTTTTCAGGAAGCAAAGCCGCCTTCTCTTCTGAAATCCACCATGTATCGATACCTAAATCGTATTTAGGCAATACATCTGGACGCTCAAACTTGTCCCACATTGCAACGCGATATTCACCAACGTGCCATTGAGGGATATTGTAGAAGTTCCACTGCAATACACGGTCTAGCGAACGACCTAACGTAAGCAGCTTTTCAGGGTGCTGTTGGTTACGCGCAATTTCTTCTGTTAACGCGTCAACCACCGGATCCATTACACCTGCAGTATTGTAAGTAGAATCAATGTAGTTAGAGTTCCAAACAATCATTAAGTTCGGGCTAGGATAAGGGTTTGCGGAAAATGAAGACGACACCATGTCGAAATCACGATCACGCAAGCGCTTGATGTACTGAGTGGTATCGATGGTACGGATCTTCATCTCGATACCCATGCGTTTCAGGTTTTTTTGAACCGGTGTTGCGATACGCTCGGTAGTTGGGCTGTAAATCAGCAACTCAAATGACATCGGCTTGCCGGTCTTTTCGTTGGTCATCACTTTGTCTTTCAATACCCAACCCGCTTCTTTCAGCAGTTTGAAAGCGGTACGCATTTGGCTACGAATACGGCCGCTGCCATCGGTTACTGAAGGTTGGAATTCTTCGGTAAACACTCGCGGTGGAATCTGATCTTTGTACTGAGACAACAACTCAACTTCAGCTTCGCTTGGTAAGCCTTTCGCTTCATAGTCAGTGTTTTGGAAGTAACTACGAGTCCGTTTGTACTGACCATAAAACATGTTCTTGTTCATCCACTCAAAGTCCATCGCGTACGTTAACGCTTCACGAACTTTAGGATCAGAGAACACTGGAGATTGAATATTGAAGACAAAACCTTGAGTCGTTTCAGGCTTCTCATGATTGATCTCTTCTTTAATGATGTAGCCTTTATCGAAGTTTGCGCCAGTGTAAGAGTTGGCCCAGAACTTAGCCGAGTTCTCAGTTCGAAGATCGAACTCCCCTGCTTTAAACGCTTCCAGCATTACCGTGTCATCGCGATAGTAATCGTACTGCACTTGCTTGAAGTTATTACGGCCAACGTTGACTGATAGGTCTGCTGCCCAGTAGTTTTCATCTAGGCCGTAGGTCACACTTTGCCCAGATTTATAGCTAATGATCTTATAGGGACCACTACCGACTGGTGGCTCGCTTAGAGGCTCAGACAGTTTTCTGTCTTTCCAGAAATGTTCCGGCAATACACGAGTGCTTTGCGCAAAGCTAAACAGTTTTTCGCGGTTTGGACTGTTCATTTCAATACGAACAACCAAATCAGAGACCGCTTTTACTGACTTAATCTCTTTGTAATACACACGATACTGAGGCACACCTTCTTTTGAAAACTTGTCAAAAGTGAAGGCAACATCATGCGCGGTGATAGGCTCGCCATCTTGGAATTTAGCATTTGGGTTGATGTCGATTTCCATCCAAGTGAAATCACTGGCGTAGCGAACCTTTGAAGCGATCAATGGATAATACGCATCAATCTCGTCGCTCGGAGAAAACATCAAGGTATCGTAAATCTCACCGGTGTAACTTGCAGCAACGCCGCGGGAACCGAATCGATTAAAGCTATCGTACGTACCTATGCTGCCATAGGTCACTTTGCCCTGCTTTGGCGCATCAGGGTTAACGTAATCGAAGTGAGTAAAATCGGCTGGATATTTTGCTTCACCAAAACCAACCAGTTGTGTGGTTTCAATAACGGTGACAGCAGGAGTGGATTGGGTATCAGAAGCGTAAGTAACGGAGGGGTGTAAAACAATAAGCGGCAACATGACTGCACAGGAATTTAAATTAGACCTGAAAAACTGAGTGCGCTGCGAGGCTTTGCGTCGAAAAACTGTTCCCATTTGACTCTCCCTTCAAATGTTATGAATTCGATATTCAAGTTGATTAATCGGCTTTGAATGCATGCCGTTAAATCAAGTATAGGTTCAAATCTAACATCATGTAATAACTAATAAAACCATCAGCACTCCATCTCTGACGGTTTATTTACAAATTACTCGGTTCAGTCTAAAGAATAAAACACGCTAGCACCGAAGCTGGACCAGTGACTAGCGCGAAGTATAGTGAAGTGGGTATTAACTATTGAACGTGGTATTAACTACTGTACGCGATACGCATCAAAGATGAGTTGACCAATTTCATTTATCACAGTGTCACGCTCTTGAATGGTTAACTCGGTTTCTGTAAGAGAGATACTGATTATTAACGGAGCGCGAGTTTCACTCCACACGATAGCCGTGATAGCACGTGAGCCATAAGCGCCCGCTCCAGACCTATCGGCAATATTCCAACCATCCGGCAGAATCGAACGGATCATCCCATCGGAGACTTTATTATCCATCATCCAAGTCTTTAGCTGAGCTTTAGATTCTTCTGATAGCACGTTGCCATACACCAATTCGTTTAACGTTTTTACCATAGTGTTTGGTGTCGTGGTGTCACGCTCATCGCCCGGACGAGCATGATTCAAATCGGGTTCGATATGGTCAAGACGCGTTTCGCGGTCTCCGATTGAACGCAAAAACTCTGTTAACCCGTTAGGCCCATCAATACCAGCTAACACTATATTAGCGGCCGTGTTGTCGCTCATTTCCATGGTTGCAGCACATGCACCTGTGAGTGAGATTTCTTTACCGACAAACGCTTTAGTCATCGGAGACCAAGCAATAAGCTCATCAGATTTAACCCCAACCTTAGATTCTAAATATAACCCTTCATTTTCATGGTCATAAAGAAGATTCGCGCACGCTAAAGTTTTAAAGGTGCTCATCATTGGAAAACGTTCATCGCCCTTATAACTCCATGTTTGCTCAGTCGCGGAATCATAAACTGCGACACCAATGCGCGCTGATACACGAGACTCGATTTGCTCAATAGACTCAGGATCCAAAGAATGACTCAATGACGATGTAGAGAAGAAAGCGCTCAACAGCAAAAGAGCGAGAGAGGTATATTTTTTCATTGTGAAACCATAAAAAGCGATCGATTGATCGTAGATAAAATTAAACTCGACACCTAAAGAGCATCGAGCAGAGAAAATCCAAGCAGAAAGCGACAACCTTCGCTAGATCAAATGAAAATAACTGACTAAACCCAAACAATATCTCAGTATTTTAGATATCCTTAAAGAAGTGATTTCAATAGGATTCAACCTTGAATAAACCAAACCACATAACATTCGCAACGTTCAATCTTTTGAACTACCTCGAACCACCGAATGCTTACTATGATTTTGAGAACATCTACAGCTTCGATGAATGGCAGAAGAAACAGCACTGGATGGCTGAAACGATTCGTTCATTAGATTGTGATGTGATTGGCTTTCAAGAGATATTTAGCCCGCAGTCTTTAGAGCAATTGATGAATGAACTTGGCTACCCTTACTTTGCTGTTGTCGATAGTGCACACGTTGAGGATGACTACTTATATACCTCACCTGTCGTTGGTATCGCTTCCCGTTACCCGATTGAAAACGTGCAGCCTGTTACGCCAGATTCGAAGTTACTGAAAGCGTTCAACCTTAGTAACAACTTCTCATTCAACCGAACACCTGTTCATGCCACGATTACGTTGCCTCATTTAGGTTCAACCGACTGTTATGTTGTGCATTTCAAATCACAGCGTCCGACGGAGCCAAGAACTGAATCTGTCGATTCGGATAACGCTCAGCAAGGTGCAAAGCCACAAAGTGACACGCTCACTCGCTTCCACCAAGAACAACTTGGCTCTTGGTTATCGAGTGTTCAACGTGGCCTTGAAGCTCAGATGCTGCATCAATACATCACCAATCATCGCTACCAAACCGATCAGCCTGTTGTGTTGATGGGTGACTTTAATAAACCATTATTCCACGATGAGTTTAAAGGGCTGTTGAGTTACGCAATAAACCGAGACGAAAACAGCAAGCATTGGCTTTCCCACTTCCGCTTAAAAGACAGCTGGGATATTTATCATCAATTGCATGAACAAGACTTGCTTGAACAGCGTAAACCAACCCATTATTACGGAGCTTCTGGGTCTGTACTGGATTACATTTTGATGTCGAACGAATTCGATTGTCAGAACTCTTCAAGTTTGATGGAATTGTCTGATTACACAGTGGTCGATCATCACCTCATCAATCCAAGCTTCGAACACGATCAATTCAGTACGGACCATGCCATCGTTGCTGTAACCGCTCATATTCGAGAAGCTTAACTGCCCGATGCAGGTTCGCTTTAAAACAGGCGTCTTACCTAATCCGAACATGTAAAAACGCAAGCTGTAACAGACAGAAAAAAACCGCAGTCAAAAACTGCGGCTTTCCACTTTAGCCAAACGGGTTGAGCCAACCGACGCCCCATTTAGAACCGATTTACCGTTTAGCAAGGTGTTAAACTTAGAATGTGTACATTGCGCCTAAGTAAAAAGAGTCCAGAACAACGGTTTCTTCTGTCTTGTGTCCGTTGTCGTTATCTTCGATGTCAAAAGCATCGGCTTCGTACGCTAGGCGAAAGCTCAACGAAGACATTGTAGGTGGTGTATATTCAACACCAACACCCATACGGATGCCGTCTCCCGTATCATCAAAACCACTTTCTGAAGGGCGAGAGCCGTCTGCAAGCTTCATGTCTAGATCAATAGTCGATAAACCGATAGTACCAAATGGACGAACGCCATTATCAAACGTGTAACCAAGATTAGCCGTTACTGAAAAGATTTGAGGTGTCCAAGTGAAACCATCATTACGACCTGGTGATTTAGCAACAACATCACCAAAGTCCGTGTATTGCGCTTCAATCGCAACGATGCGATTAAATTTGTAACCTGCAATCAAACGATATGTGTTGTCTTCTGCTTCAAAGCTAACGGGTACATTTACAGAATCAAACATGCCACCGTCATCCACACCAGACGTACCGATTGCACCGCCTAGGTAGAAACCGCTGTCCGCTGCCATTACGTTGTTTGCTGAAAATACTGACATCATTGCGATGCTTAGAAGAAATTTTTTGTTCATTACGGCTTGACCTTACTTAATGCAAATCAAGATTGTTACGCCTTCCTGTGCTGCACAATCTTGTTAGAGTTATCCGACACCCCGTCGAATTAGCAAGCAGGTTAATCTCACAGAAAACAAAAAAATAAATAAAAATATAATCACTTTGTAATCTCATACAACACAATCAGTTATAGCTAAATAACCATATGAATAATCGACAAATAAAATCTATCTATTTCTTAAAAAAACCTCCCATCAATTTTCAAACCATCCCATTTTTAGATTTTATTCGTGCAGACTTACGCATGCTTACTTTCAACAGTGACGTTATTTTGCATAATCCGCGCGCTTTATCTGCTATCCCAACCCACTCCTCCACAATGAAGAATGAGAAAGATCGAAAAACAATGAATAACGAAATCCACTTTGGCGACCTAACTCTTAATGTAGATACTCGAAACATCACTAACAAACAGGGGAACAAGATCTATTTACGTCACCACTTGTTTTCCGTGCTTTGTCTACTGTCGAAAAGCGCCGGACAACCCATCCCTAGAAAAGACATCGTGAACGCATGTTGGGGAAACGAAACGGTGCCGACACAAGCACTAACCAATGTCATTTATTGCTTAAGGAATGTTTTTGTTCGCTTGAGAGCATCTAACATCAAAATTGTTACGATTCCTCGATATGGCTATACGTTGTTCGTCATACCCAATACAAATGAAGCTGGATATGTAGCAATAGACCCCCCCCTTAAAACCTCCCCTATAGAATCTGTTCAAAATGTTCCGGTGAATAAACTTTAGCTCCCTTTGCCTTAAGTTAACGTTACGTTGCCTTACCTTCTTAATTGCCGATGAAAGTGATTGCGATCACCAAAAAACGCCCCATCGAAACGTTTCGATGATCGTTATCACACTCTAAAACAATCAAACGTGCAAATGATAAATCACACACTATTATCACTATCGAAACGTTTCGATGGCTTTTTCTTGAGTTGTTCTCAACCCATTAAACGTTATTTTTCGATAGGTCGTGATATGAAAAAAAGTACCCTAATAAACTCTGAGCTCTCTTACCTAGTGGCGACTCTTGGCCATACAGATGAAATCACGATTTGTGATGCAGGGTTGCCGATTCCGGATCATGTGACTCGCATAGACCTTGCTTTGACTCACGGTGTTCCAAGTTTTCAGCAGACAGTAAAAACCATGCTGGATGAATCTCAAATTGAAGGCGTTGTAATCGCAGAAGAGTTTGCGAAAGTAAGCCCAGACCATCACGCTGCGCTGATTGATTTGGTCAAGACAGAAGAAGCGCGTTGCGGCAAACCGCTTTCGATTACTTACATCACTCATGAAGAATTCAAAGAGCGTACGCATGAAAGCCGCGCGGTGATTCGCACTGGTGAATGCACACCATACGCAAATGTTATTTTCCAAGCTGGCGTAACGTTTTAGCTCATGCGAAACGCAACGACAGTCCAGCGTCATTGCTGAAAAAAGATAGACACAACCAAATACAACTGGCCCCGAGTAAAGGAACCGACATGACTCAAGCCATTTTAGAACTTAGCTCAATTGAGAAAGCCTTCCCTGGTGTGAAAGCACTGGATAAGGCAAGCCTCAACGTTTACCCAGGACGCGTAATGGCGTTAATGGGTGAAAACGGTGCAGGTAAATCCACGCTTATGAAAGTGCTTACGGGTATCTATCACTTGGACAGCGGCACTATCGCTTACCAAGGAAAACCGGCTGCATTTAAAGGACCGCGTGACTCTCAACAAGCAGGCATTAGTATCATTCACCAAGAACTGAACCTAATTCCTGAGTTAACCATCGCCGAGAACATCTTCTTAGGTCGTGAAATCACGGGCACCATGGGTCGCATCTTGTGGAACGAGATGTACCAAGAAGCCGACAAACTACTTAAACGCCTTAACGTGAAACACAGTTCAAAAACACCTTTAGGTCAGTTGAGCCTTGGTGAGCAACAAATGGTAGAGATCGCAAAAGCCCTATCGTTTGAATCTAAGGTCATCATCATGGATGAACCAACCGATGCGCTCACTGATACCGAAACTGAGTCGCTATTTAAGGTGATTAACGAGCTACGTTCTGAAGGCTGCGGCATTGTTTACATCTCTCACCGTTTGAAAGAGATCTTTGAGATTTGTGACGACATCACGGTACTTCGTGACGGTAAGTTTATTGGTCAGTGTGAAGTTAAAGACACCGACGAAGATGGCCTAATCGAAATGATGGTTGGCCGTAAGTTGGACGAGCAATATCCACGTATCGGCCAGAGCCACGGTGAAACCTGTCTTGAAGTGATTGGCCTGACGGGTTCTGGTGTTCATGACGTGAGCTTTACTCTGAAGCGCGGCGAAATCCTGGGTGTATCTGGTCTTATGGGTGCTGGCCGAACTGAACTGATGAAAGTGATTTACGGTGCCCTTCCAAGTGAGCGCGGCGTCATCAACCTAGAAAACAAAACCATCAACCCTGTAAGCCCGAAAGACGGCTTGGCCAATGGCATTGCTTACATCTCTGAAGACCGTAAAAGCGATGGCCTTGTGCTAGGACTTTCAGTGAAAGAAAACATGTCGTTATGTGCACTGGATCTGCTGACTAAGAAAGGTCAAATCCAACATAAAGATGAAGTGATTGCAGTCGATGACTTCATCAAGCTTTTCAACATCAAAACCCCGACTCGCGAACAAATCATTGGCAACCTTTCTGGCGGTAATCAACAGAAAGTCGCAATTGCTAAAGGCTTAATGACCAAACCAAAAGTACTGATTCTTGATGAACCCACTCGTGGTGTCGATGTCGGTGCGAAGAAAGAGATTTACCAACTCATTAATAAATTTAAAGCCGACGGCATGAGCATCATTTTGGTCTCGTCTGAAATGCCAGAAGTGTTAGGAATGAGTGACCGCATCATGGTGATGCATGAAGGCCGTGTAAGCGGTGAATTTGATGCTAAAGAAGCAAACCAAGAATTATTACTGGCGCGTGCGGTCGGTAAAAAGATCAACGAGGACGCAGCATGAGTACTAAAACCATGAGCAAAACAACTGAAGCTCCAAAGAAAAAACCGTTAATCAGCAAAGAGTGGCTGATTGATCAAAAGTCATTGATTGCTTTGATCTTCCTGATTGTTGTCGTTTCATTCTTAAACCCAAACTTTTTCACCGTCGATAACATCCTCAATATCCTACGCCAAACTTCGATTAACGCCATTATCGCAGTAGGTATGACACTGGTTATCTTAACCGCGGGTATCGACTTGAGTGTCGGCTCTGTACTGGCACTTTGTGGTGCTTTCGCAGCCAGCATGATTGGCATGGAAATCCCAGTGATGATCGCAGTGCCAACCGCTCTAGTAGCAGGCGCAGCATTGGGTGCGATCAGTGGCGTGATTATCGCCAAGGGTAAGGTTCAAGCCTTCATCGCAACGCTTGTAACAATGACTCTATTGCGCGGCGTAACCATGGTTTACACAGATGGTCGTCCTATCTCGACTGGCTTTACTGACACTGCAGACGCGTTTGCTTGGTTCGGTACAGGCTACGCAATGGGCATCCCAGTTCCAGTATGGATCATGGCCGTGGTATTCGCTGCAGTATGGTACCTACTTAACCACACACGCTTTGGTCGCTACGTTTACGCACTGGGCGGCAACGAATCAGCAACTCGCCTATCAGGCATCGACGTAGACAAAGTAAAAATCGGCGTTTACGCAATCTGTGGTCTGTTAGCAGCAGTTGCAGGCATCATCGTGGCATCTCGTTTGTCATCAGCTCAACCTACCGCAGGTATGGGTTATGAATTAGACGCCATCGCAGCCGTAGTTCTTGGTGGCACAAGCTTAGCCGGCGGTCGTGGCCGCATCATGGGCACATTGATTGGTGCTCTGATTATCGGCTTCCTAAACAACGCCCTAAACCTATTAGACGTATCTTCTTACTACCAGATGATTGCAAAAGCTGTGGTTATTCTTCTGGCGGTATTAGTCGACAACAAAAACAAATAAAACCTATTCACACTCTAGGTTAATACAAGTAACACCCTAGTTTAATAAAAGTAACAGTTTGTTTTACCTTAAAATATTAGAATCTATAAATAATGTAACTACGAGCTAGGACTCACCTCCTAGCTCACCCTACACAAAGGACTTACACCATGAAAAAATTAGCGACTCTTATTTCTGCTGCTCTTCTTTCTACAACGGTATCTGTGTCTGCACAGGCGCAAGATACAATGGCAATCGTTCTATCTACATTGAATAACCCATTCTTTGTAACCATGAAAGATGGCGCAGAAGCGAAAGCGGAAGAGCTAGGCTACAAGCTTATCGTTCTTGATTCTCAAAACGACCCAAGCAAAGAGCTTTCGAACATTGAAGATCTAACCATTCGTGGTGTTAAGGCAATCCTGATTAACCCTACAGATTCAGATGCAGTATCTAACGCTATTCGTATTGCTAACCGTTCAAACATCCCTGTACTAACGCTAGACCGTGGCGCAAGCCGTGGTGACGTAGTGAGCCACATTGCTTCTGATAACGTAATCGGCGGCGAAATGGCAGGTCACTTCATCATGGAAAAAGTAGGCGAGAAAGCGAAAGTAATCCAACTTGAAGGTATTGCTGGTACTTCTGCTGCTCGTGAACGTGGTGAAGGCTTCATGAACGCAGTAAACGGCAGCGACCTAGAGCTTTTAGCAAGCCAACCTGCTGATTTCGACCGTACTAAAGGCCTGAACGTAATGGAAAACTTGCTTGCAGCTAACCCAGACGTACAAGCAGTATTCGCTCAAAACGATGAAATGGCACTAGGTGCACTTCGCGCAGTTCAAGCTTCAGGTAAAGACGTAATGATCGTTGGCTTTGATGGCACTGAAGACGGCATCGCTGCTGTTAACCGCGGCCTACTAGGCGCAACGGTTGCACAACAGCCTGATCTAATCGGTTCTTTAGGTGTTGAAATGGCAGACAAAGTACTGAAAGGCGAGACAGTAGACGAGTACGTACCTGTACCTCTAAAAATCATCGCTAAGTAATTGAATCCAATATCGACTAAATAAAGAAAAAAATAGAGCGACACATAGGCAGGGATTCCCCTATCCCTGCCTTATTAAACCAACCCAGACAGTGCATCGCTGTTTCTCATAAGCCGTCTAACAAGGCGAGCAATTTACGTAATGAGAAAGACCCATGCATTTTCAAATACGATATATCATAAGGCTCGTATCATGACTCAACTGATTGTTTTAGGTAGCGTTAACGCTGACCACGTACTGCAAGTTCCTTCGTTCCCTCGTCCGGGTGAAACCTTGATTGGCGGTAACTATCAGGTCATCCCTGGCGGCAAAGGCGCAAACCAAGCGGTCGCTGCAGCAAGATTAAACGCAGACATTGGCTTTATCGCCTGTGTTGGTGACGACCCATTTGGGATCAATATTCGTCAAGACTTCGCCAAAGATGGCATCAACATCGACGGTGTGATCGTTGCAGAAAACACACCGACGGGCATCGCGATGATCCAAGTATCAGCAACGGGCGAAAACAGCATTTGTCTCTCTGCGGAAGCCAACAACAAGCTGACTTGCGACCAAATCGAACCGCATCTAGAGAAGATTCGCGGTGCTAAGTACCTGCTGACTCAGCTTGAAACGCCAATTGAAGGCATTGAATACGCAGCAAAAGTAGCAAAAAAGAGCGGCACGCAAGTGATTCTTAACCCGGCTCCTGCTCGTCCATTATCGGATTCACTGCTTGCTTGTGTTGATGTGATCACACCCAACGAAACCGAAGCAGAAGTGCTGACGGGCATTACCGTGACGGACAATGCATCTGCTCATCAGGCCGCTTTGGCTCTGCATGCTAAAGGCATCGAAACGGTAATGATCACGCTAGGCGCGAAAGGCGTGTGGGTGAGTCATCGTGGTCAAGGTAATGAAGCTAGCGAAGGTGAATTAATCGCAGGCTTCCGCGTTGAAGCAACGGATACAACCGCCGCTGGTGATACTTTCAATGGCGCATTAGTCACAGGCTTGCTTGAAGACATGCCATTAGAACGCGCGATTAAGTTTGCTCACGCTGCCGCTGCCATTTCAGTGACTCGCTTTGGCGCTCAAACGTCGATTCCAAGCCGTGCTGAAACCGATGCGTTTTTGGCAGAGCAACTGTCTGCTTAGCTTGATTTTGACTGTTAATCGGTAACAACAAATAACAAGCATAAGCCCCTGTTTTCAGGCAGAATATCGCCCAACGTGGAAAAGTGATTCCCACAAGGATTTTATATGGCAACAATGAAAGACATCGCTCGGGTTGCAAAAGTTTCAACGTCTACCGTGAGCCATGTGATGAACAAATCACGTTTTGTCAGTGAAGAGATTGCTGAGCGTGTTAACAGTGCGGCCAAAGAACTCAACTACGCGCCGTCTGCATTGGCTCGCAGCTTAAAAATGAAGCAAACCAAAACCTTGGGCATGCTGGTTACCACCTCTACCAACCCATTCTTTGGTGAGGTAGTAAAAGGTGTTGAGCGTCGTTGCTACGAGAAAGGTTACAACCTTATCTTGTGTAACACCGAAGGCGACAGCGAACGCATGAAATCCTCTATCGATACCTTGCTACAAAAGCGCGTCGATGGCTTGATGCTGATGTGTTCAACGCTTGAAGGTCAGCATATCGATGTGTTCGAGCGCTATCCAGAGTTGCCTGTCGTGGTAATGGACTGGGGGCCAATGCTGTTCGCAAGTGATAAAATCCAAGACAACTCGCATCAAGGTGGCTACATGGCAACCAAACACCTGATCGACAATGGTCACTCGGATATTGGCTGTATTACTGGCCCACTGCATCGCAACCAAGCCTCTTCTCGTTATCAAGGCTATAAACAAGCAATGGAAGAAGCGAATTTAGAGATCAACCCTAAGTGGATTGTTGAATCAAACTTCGAATGTGATGGTGGCTTTGATTCTTACCAAACATTAAAAGCTCGTGGTCAAATGCCTTCGGCCTTGTTCGTTAGTAACGACATGATGGCGATGGGTGTGATTCATGCGGCAGCTCAAGATGGCACATTGATTCCAAATGACCTGTCTATCATTGGCTACGATGACATCCACTTATCTAAGTACATGACACCCGCTTTAAGCACAATCCACCAGCCAAAGCACCGTTTAGGCAAAGCGGCGGTCGATACCCTGCTAAGCCGACTACAAACGCCAGACGCCTACCCGCAAGTCGTTGAACTAGAACCGACTCTTGTAGAGCGAAGCAGCGTAAAAGCGATTTAGGGCTCAACCTGCCCATGATACAGTTGAAAGCTAGCTTATTCGGGCTAGCTTTTTTGTCTTTGGCACATAATTACGACTCTTACTTGCTCCATAAATACCCTTTATATGCAGGACTTACATCCCCAACGTATGCATTTGCGCGCTTAGCAACTATTTACGCACTTAGCTACTGGTTATCATCTACACTAACAATGAAATGACATCGACATGGAGAGCGCTGTTTTATGATCGCGGGTTGGTTTGACAACATATCCCTACAGAAGAAGCTATTGGTTAGCTTTTTTATTCCTATCGCTTTGATGCTTATCGTTGCTTTTTCTGTTCATGACAACACCCGAAATATTGTGAAAGACAATAATTGGGTCGTTCATACACACAAAGCCATCGCTCGGGCTCAAGAACTTCTCAGCCTAACAGTAGACATGGAAACGGCTCAGCGTGGCTATCTGATCTCCGGTGACCTCGTTTTTTTAGAACCCTACTACTTAGCACTTGATGTATGGCCTCAAAAAATTCAAACCCTTGCGACTCAAGTGAGTGACAACCCACCTCAAGTTGAACGCCTTAATCGAATTGATGCTATCCACAACACATGGCTAGAAAAATCAGGAGAGAAAGAGATCATGCAGCGCAACCTCGTGAACAGAGGTGAAGCTGAAATGCAAAGTGTTGTCTATCTCACTCAGCAGCGAACCGGAAAAAGACTGATTGATGAGATCCGTCAAGAGATTGCTCAATTTATTGAAATTGAACAACAACTTATCAGTGTCAGAGTCGCCAAGTCCGAAAGCTCAGCCAATCAAACCAGTTATGTACTCATTCTGGGAACACTGTTTTCGGTGTTTATCTCACTCCTTGTCGCTACGTGGTCGTCCAAGCGAATTAAACGAAGATTACACACTCTACTTAAAGCCGCGAACCAAGTTGCCGCTGGCCATTTGAAACAAGGCGCTGCGACTCTCGAACTTGGTTCAAAGAACGACAGCCAAGACGAAGTGGCTCTCCTCACACAAAGCTTTCAAAAAATGACAACAAACCTCGTAAAAAATGACAGCGAAATGCGAGAGAAAAATCAGGAGTTAGTCGAAGAAAGAACCAAAGCAGAAGCGGCTGTAAAGGCTAAGAGCGAGTTTCTGTCGACCATGAGCCACGAGATTCGAACGCCAATGAATGGAGTACTTGGTATCTCCCAGATCATTGCCAGCCAAACCCAAGAGCCGGAAACAAAAGAGAACATCGATCTCATTCTCGATTCTGGCCATCATTTAATGACGATACTCAACGACATATTAGATTTCTCGAAAGTGGAAGAAAATAAGCTTGAGTTAGACTTTGCACCCTTTAATTTTGTCCAAGTAATACAACCTGTACGTAGCGCGCTTAAACCTTTGGCCGATGAAAAAGGCATTCGCCTGTTAATCGAAAATAATATACCAACAAGCATCCAGCTGATCGGAGACTGTGCAAGATTACGTCAGATCATGTTCAACTTGGGCGGTAATGCGACCAAATTTACCAAAGAAGGTCACGTGTCCATTCAAGCGGATCTCAACAGACCAAACAACCAACTTATTCTCACGGTAACAGACACGGGTATTGGCATTCCAAAGGACAAACACGAGCAAATTTTTAATTCGTTTGAACAAGCTGACACTTCAACCACAAGAAAGTTTGGCGGGACGGGGCTTGGCCTCGCGATCGTTAAGAATCTAGTCAGCCTAATGAATGGTGAAATAACACTGACGAGCGCTGTCGGGCTTGGCACAAAATTCCAAGTTTCTCTGCCTATCGCATGGCAAGAAGGAAAAACAGGGGATATCGTCACACCAGTAATCAATACAGAAAACCTGACTTGTGATTCATTGCGTATTTTATTGGTGGAAGACAATCGTATTAATGCGATCGTGGCACAAGGCTTCTGTGAAAAGCTCGGCCATCATGTTGATCTTTCGGAGAATGGTAAATTGGCAATTGAACGCCTCAAAACCAATCAATACGATCTGATCTTGATGGACAATCACATGCCGGAAATGAACGGGATCGAGACCACTCAGTACATCCGCGAGAAACTAAAACTCGACACCTTGATATTCGCCTACACGGCCGATGTTTTCCGTGAAGCTCATGACAACTTCATTCAAGCCGGTGTCGACCATATTCTGACTAAACCTCTGCAACAAGAGAGCTTTTTCGACGCCCTGCAACAATTTTCGAATCGATTACCTAAGCAAATAAAAACCGAAGGCTCGAGTGACATCAAAAACATCGTCGAACTTCATCGCAAGCCAATTGAAACACTGAGATTAACAGAAGAAGAGATAAGTCAGTCAGAAGTGATACGCATACTTAAAGACGACACGGAAGGATTCAGCTTACTTATCGATTCGACCATTATTGAGTTCGAACAGTCTGTTGATCGAGTCATCGAATACTATTTAGCGAAGGAGTTAGAGCCACTATGTCGCACCTTGCACTCCATTAAAGGTATGTCGTTAAACTTAGGTCTCAACATGCTTTCTAAGCAGGCATTAGAGCTAGAAGTGCAGGCAAAAGATCAGCAACTGCCTGATATTGAACTGCTGCAAAAGCTGCTCAATCGACTGACGGTCAACATACATCAAGCTCAGCGGATGAAAGCGGTTAATTCGATTGAGCGCCAGACTCAAATGAATGATAAAACTTAAAAAAATTCACTCTCAAACCAAAGCGCAAGGTTTAATCACCTTGCGCTTTTCGATCTTATGTCGCTCTAGTCTTTGTTCTAACGGTTTAACGGTTTAACAGGGCGGTTATTTGCTGGATCTCATCTTCGACATCAATACCATTGTATTGCGGCGCAATCGAGAGATCTTGAATACTCACAGTTTCTACAGATTGCTTGTCGTTGAGCTGAAGCATTAAGTCTCCTTTTGGTGAATAGGTTCTACTGCTACCACAATAAGTCGCGGTAAACGCATCAACCACATCCTGCCCAACGCGATTACACGTCACGACATGACACCCCTCTTCTAAAGCTCTCGCTTGAGCAATAGCAAAGCTGTGGTGACCGCCAAAGTTGGCCGGGTGCAGAATAACGTCGACCGACTGATACGCTCTCATGATCTCCGGGAACCAAATATCAAAGCAAATTGCGACACCAAACTTTAAGCCCTTGTGCTCAAATGTAAGGAGCTCACACCCACGTGAAAAATACTGTTTGTCGAATTTGGTTTGACTGATTTTTCTGTATTTATGAAGTAAACCTGAACCATCAACCACCACGACGCTATTGTAATATTGGCCGCTATCTTTCTCTGCAATACCAGCAACAATCAAGGTGTGATGCTTCGCTGCCATCTGAGTTAATGAATCAATAGTAGTACTGTCGTTGAAGTCTTCAGCCAGTTCATGAATTTCTTCAGCATCGTTAAAAATATACCCAGTAGTGAACAGTTCAGGCAGTAAAGTAATATCACCGACTGACGACTCAGCTTCCAAAAGATCAGAGACCGACTCAATGTTCTTTTGTTTGTTTTTGTATTCAACTTCAAGCTGAATAAGGGTGATACTGACATTATTCAAAATCGAATCCTTGCTAGGTAATACTTCAAACTAGAGACTAAGAACTAAGAACTAAGAACTAAGAACTAAGAACTAAGAACGACAGAGTAAGGCAACTCCCTATCACTTTCTTATTCACACGCCAAAGGTTGAAGCAGGTGCACAATCCTGTACGCATTTCAAATCTGCCTACGGCGCTAATTTAGGCTCTGGCAAAACTGGTGGAGTGCTGTCCATGTAGGTTAAGAAATTTGCCCACACTTCGTGCGTGCGCTGCTTGGTTAACGTTGTCTTGCAGGAAAGCGCCATAAGGCCTCGTATTGAACCATCACGCCATTGGGTGTACACAGAGCTACAATGAGCCGACATGTACGCCTGCCAGCTCTCCTGAGCCTTCTTAATTGATGCAACCAGCTCAGCATCATAAGCATTGTGCTCAAAGCTGGCTGTAAGGTATTTATCCAGTTCCGCTTGTGCGGATTCCAACTCAATTGCCGCACAGTGATTAATCTCTATGGTATTCATCGCATTCTCGCAATCGACAACATCATCGGATGCTGATGCTAGCAAAGGTAAACACGTTAATAACACGACCGTTAAAACCTTTTTCATTATTGTTCCCCTAATTAAAAAGCACGTGTATGCGCCCTATTAATGCCAAGCGTTACGAATCTTAACGGCATGAGACGCCAATTGTTGATAACTGCGTTTAGGGTTATGACACAAGATGACGAAAGCATATAACCACAGAACAAGAAGCATGGAAAACAAACCTGACTGAAAACCATCTAGGTACAACTCAGGTAGCAAGTCGATTACCTTTTGATAGTTCGCTATTGAAATTGTTGTTTTATTGCTAATCAACTCATACGTTAAGCTTATTGGACCCACGAAAGTCCAAACTAAAAACCAAGATACCCCAGCGACAGGAACTAAGCTCAGTAAAGGCTTAAATTGCTTAACTGGAAAAATGAAATACAAAAGCATAGTCAAATATAGAACGGCTAAAAATAAGCTCCAAGCGTTAACGCTGACTCCAAAAATCCGATAACGCTCATCGACATACATGATTAACACTACCGCCCCCAATACACTAAGCGATAATAATTTTCCCATGTACCTCGTTTTAGAAAATCTGATCAGTACATAACCAATCACAAGAAGGAAACAAGAGATCCAGGCTAAAACCTCAGCCGTAGTATCTAAAAAGACAGGTGTTGCTGTATTAGACAAAATAAGGATCGCGTAAGTAGGACCTATCAACAAATAGGCGATCAAAACACGCAGCAACATCCAAATCATATTTTTTATCATTACGCTCAAATCCACTCACTCGCATTATTTCAAAAATTACAGTTTTCAATTTGATGATAAAAAACCGGCCACAATCCGCTTCATCAAAAAACGCAAAAGTACTGAACAAAAAAACGACACACTCAACCTTGGAAGCATATCTAACGTTCTGATTTTTATAGTAAGACGATAAAACACTCTATTTCAATAAATAACACGTGCGCACATTCACACTATTTATGCATTGCCTTGCATCGCTATCATTAAATTTATAAATTAACTTGAATGCTCACCCAAACCGGTAACGCTTCTCCAACTATGGATATCAATTACCCGAATATTGCTAAAACATCTTTATGCTTCGTTGTTTCCTTTTGTATATCAATGGCAATGCTCATTCCGGCTACGCCTTTTCATTACCAAACGTTGACTGAAGACTCATCCAAACAACTAGAGCAAAAACTGAGGCACATTCAATCTCAATTCGATTACTTTTTGACTGAGGTTGAGCACGGGCAATCATGCGAGTCCGTGGTTACTCGGCTGAGACAAACGGTTTTTGATACCGACTGGATTAAAGAAGCGGCGTTGTTTAATAAAAATGACCAATTTTATTGTTCAACAACAGAAGGTGACGTCTCATTCCGTCTCTTTAAATCCATCAGAGAGCGCTTGAATTCCGATCCCAACATGACGACGTTGTCTTATACCAATGCTGCGATCACTAAAGTCAATTCCATCATGCTCATTTCTTCTAACGAAGATAATGCGGGAATTAGCTTAATGATCCCTCCTCATTTCCTGTACGACATAGTAAATCGAAATCTATCCAATTTTGGTATCGAATCAAAAGTAAAAGTAATTGATAAAAATATATCCTTAGCAAACGAAGGGACATATTTACAGAAAGTAGTCATTGTTTCTGATAAATACCCACTAACCGTTACCTCATATATTGGGTATCAGTATTACTTTAATTACCTCTTACGTTACTCTTGGTTCGGTTTCCTATTTGCAGGAATCGCGACAATTATCGCCGTGTCTATCAGGCACAATAAACAAAACCACAGAAGCTTAGAGTATTCATTATCTGATGCGTTAAGAAACGATCACTTGCATGTCCACTTGCAGCCTATCGTTAACCATAATACTCATGAAATAGTCGGTTGCGAGTCTCTGTTGAGGTGGCATGACCCAATCGAAGGTAACGTATCTCCCGCAATATTCATCCCTCTTGCAGAAAGCTTAGGGTTAATAGAAGACCTCACGTACTTCGTGTTACGTGAAGTATTAGCCATGATCAACAGCAACCAACACCTGTTTCAATCAAGGTATGTCAGCGTCAACATAAGCCGGAATGTGCTATCAAATAGCAACTTCGCAAGCAAGGTGAGTCATATATACAAGAAGAACCCTGAGATTCTCAAACAGGTGGTTTTTGAAGTAACCGAAGATGGTGAATGTTCTGATGCCGACATGGTCAAAATCAGAGGCAACCTAACCAAACTATCGAATATGGGCGTAAGAGTCGCGATTGATGATTTTGGTACGGGCTATGCGGGCTTAGACTTTGTGAGACAGTTCCCGTTTAGCATTCTCAAAATCGATCGCGTGTTTGTGAAAAACATTTCAGACGAATCAAGCCTTGGTATCCCTTTGTTGGAGTCCATGCTTCAGTTGTCCCGCACCTTAGGTATGCAAGTGATCGTCGAAGGGGTTGAGTACGAGTCCCAAGTGAACATCTTGTCTAAACTGGGCGTCGACTATATCCAAGGCTTCTATTTTTATAAACCGATGCCAATAAGCCTGACGATAAGTTTGCTCAGACAGCAACATATGGCTGCAGATAATGAAGACAAACTCTCATCCACCTCAACGCCAGAATGGGAACAAGTCTAAGCAGACTCATTGATGGCAGCCTGCCTCACAATCTTTTTACTTCGAGTTAGGACACTTGGAGCGTTTCCAACGAACATAAGAGCGTTGTTCACGCCCCTAAAATACATGCGTGTTATCTAGATACCACGCATGTGTCTGAGAGTGAGCGGTTTCTTTCAATGTTACGCTTCACCGTTTACTCATAATCAAAACATTGCTGTTTGAGCCAATGGCCTAACGTTCTGATTTCAAACTGCTTGGCTCTCGAATTTTTGTAGACAAAGTACATATTGTCGCCAGTCGGTAAGTCGTGCATTGGGATACGAACCAAGTTTTGTTGAAGATCTTGGTCATTAAGAAAGTAGTCGTTCAGGAACGCGATACCTTGATGGTATTTCACGGCCTCAGCGGCCAGTACCATGTGGCTGAATTGGCTAATTTTTACATCCTTTGGCAGGCTGAAACCACCGAGTTCACACCACTTAGCCCAGTCTTTCGCTTCACCGCCTTCCTTGAAGATTGAATTTACTGAAAGTAACTGCTGATCCCATAGTGCCTCTGGCAAAGGTTTATCTTCAATTCTCTGCCACACCTTTTGGCTACAGAACGGATAGAGCTGCTCTTTATATAAGAAGTCACCAACGTAGTTTTTCTTTGGCGGATTAGCCGTGATAAAGCAGTCGGCAACTTGATCCGAGAACTCTGGCTCATCGGCCACCATACTTAACGTTAAATCGATTTCTGGATGCTGTTGGCGTAAGTTTTCGAGCCGAGGCACCAACCATTTAACGGCCAAAGAACTGTACATTGCAATCCGAATTTTCCCACTTTCACCCTCGCGGATTTGGTAGCTGGCTTGCGCGATATTCTGCAATGAATGAGACACCTCTTCGTAGTAACGCTCTCCTATCGGGGTGAGCGATAAACGCCTTCCCTGACGCACAAACAAGGTTTCACCTAAGTATTCCTCAAGCAAGCGAACCTGATGACTCACCGCACTTTGAGTAACATGAAGCGCTATCGCCGCCTGAGAAAAGCTATTAAAACGAGCGACCGACTCGAAACATTGTATTGCTCTTAAAGGTGGTAATTTCATTATTAGTTCAGCTCATACTAAGTGAATTTTTATCATTATATATGAAACGATTTTATGCATTAAGATTACGCCATCGCACTTCTTCATTTTATTTTAACCCACACTGAACACGCGTCAGTCAATGATAGGAGCTTCATCATGCCTTCAATGTCTGTTGGAATGGCAATGAGTTTACTCATTGTCGGTAATCTAATTGCGATTTTCTCTGATGCCTTAATTAAAACCTTGGGCGAAGACATTGCTGTGTTTCAATTTGTCTTCTTCAGACAGTTAACTGCCGTGTTAATCCTTCTGCCTTTTTGTTTTGGCGTGAGTAAAAAGAGCTTCACCGATGGGCTGAAATGGCATGCCTTGCGCGCGCATATATGGTTACTGGGTGCGATCTTTATGGTGTTTGCCATCAATGCCATGCCATTGGCCACCGCCAACGCGATTTTCTACGCCGCACCTTTGATGATGCTTCCGTTAGCCTTGGTATTTTTCAAAGAACAACTCAGCCGCTACTCAGTTGCTGCTGGAATATTTGGCTTTATGGGCGTTCTGGTCATCATTCGCCCGACAGAGATCGATTGGGCGGCCATTGCAGCGCTTATCGTAGCGTTAACCATTGCCAGTAATAACTTATTGATCCGCAAACTCCCGAAGCATCAAACCGTGGCACAAACCTTGTTGTTAACCAATTTAGCAGGCGTTCCGGCATCACTTGGACTCGCCATTTGGGAAGGCCGTGAATGGGATTGGTCACCACTTATCACTGCCGCAGGTTCAAGCGGCTTTATCCTCATCTACGCAGCGATATGTGTCGTCACTTACCGATCGGCAGAAAGCAATAAAATCGCCAGTGCTGAATACAGCGGCTTACTCGGTGCGGTGGGAGTTGGGTTGGTCTGGTTTGGTGAAATGCCTGATATTGCAATGGCGATTGGCACTGCAATGATCATATTGCCGCTCATCTGGCTGGCTCGAAATGAAAAGAAGCAAAGCTAACGAAGTTTATTGATAGCAGGCCTGAATACCAAGCGTAATGAGTAAGGTATCACTTCAGACAAGAGCTATAATTAATATGAACAATGTGAAGCCGTAACGTAAAAGCGACGGCTTCACATCTTTGTCTCTTCGTCTCTTCGTCTCTTCGAGCTGAGCTTAAAGAGAAATAGAAAGCGAACAAAGGGATGAGTTAGTCAGAAAATTAGACTAGTTCGTCGCTTTTGAATCTGATGAATTGGCCGCTTTCGTCGCTTCTTCAGCGGTTTTCTTACCAAATACCGTATCCATCATAAAACCAATACGCTTAGATGCATCACCGAACTTGTTCGGGTTAGCCGTATATGGAACTTTAAACTCTACTTCACCTACTCTTTGCCCGTTCTGATAAGCATTGATCTCCGCTTGCTTTAAGAACAACGCTAAGTCCCAGCTCCAATGGCCTTCATACTCCAATGTCAGCTTATCAAGATCGTGCTTAGACTTATCTGGTACGACGGTGTAGGTATAATCGTTATCTTGCAGCCACGCTTCCATGGTATTCAAGAACCCTTCACGTGTTTCAGCGTCTTTAACGATAACAACATCCACTTCAGTCGTAGGTTCTGGAATCGCGCTCCCTGTGTAACGAGGGGCTCCACAACCAGCCAAAATTAAAACCGAAAGCGATAATAGTAGGTATTTTTTCACGTTATATATCCATTAACAGTTAACTGCGTAAATGATACCACATCAAAAAATGACATATTATATAAACAAAAGTTAATCAGACATTCCTTGTTACATAAGGCACTAAAAAACAACGAAAGAAAATGCGAAGACGATGGGTCTCCTTGGAGGGACATTTAATTTCATCGCATCGTTGAGTGCATAAAAGGAATATCATGGAAAAGAAACTTCAAACGAAATTGGCGGCCAGCCTACTGCTATTGCGAGTCGGCATTTTCATCGTCTTCTTGTTCTGGGGCTTGGATAAGATTCTGGTACCAGAGCACGCTACAAAGGTGCTGTCTGGCTTTTACGGTATCAACATTTCGGACAACGCAATAATGGCTATGGGTGTCGCTCAGCTCGGATTTTTAGGCGCGTTCGTCGTCGGCATGTGGAAAAAGTACACCTACGGTGCCATTTTAGTCCTGCATGCAGGTTCCACCTTCGCCTCTTTTGGAAAATACATGGACCCGTTCAATAACCTACTGTTCTTCGCCTCTTGGCCAATGCTCGCAGCCTGTGTCGCAATCTTCTTACTTCGCGACTACGACACTTACAGCGTTTCCAACTAACACGAAGGGCGCCTGTTATTGGCGCCCTGTTTGGTTGGCTTGATTCTTAAAGGTTTGTTACACGAAGTACAGTAACTAGTCTTGAATAGGCTTTGTTGCGTAATTAAATTTAGAGATAGAGCCACCCCGTTTCGCGTATTCCTTAGTCAATACGACAAGTTTCAGGCATACCTAACCCAGTAAGCTTGTTCAACGCTTTTATCATCGCGTAAGTTTCACCCACCTGTGCATTGTAATTTCTTAAACTCAATCGTCCTCCTAGCAACTGTTTAACT